>JAUWRZ010000001.1 GCA_030610325.1 Sulfurimonadaceae bacterium
ACTTTCTCCATGCGGTTATGTACTTTGGAGCGGATCTCTTTTTGCAATCTTGACGCCTCGATCTCTTCGATCAAAAAATCGATCAGCATCAAGAAGCGCTGCTCTATATCATCTTCGATAAAGAGTGCATAGGCCTGCTCTTTCTTCAGCTTGACAGAACTACTGACAAGATCAGCAATACGATCATATTCATGGTTCTCTTCTATGGTACGTAGCAGGTCAGCCGGAAAATAATTGCTTGTCTGGGAGAGCTTACGCACTTTTTCACGGAGCACTTCCAAGATAGCGTCCATCTTTAAAGCCTGAATAGGTAACGGCTCGATGATATCGACATGAGCTCTAAGGATCTTTTTGTCTTCGATACGTTCCAGGACACGTCCACGGGCAAGTCCCTGAAACAGTACTTTGATACGACCATCAGGTAGTGCGACTTTACGCATGATCGATCCGACCACTCCTGCATCATATAGTGCATCAAAATCACGCTCTGTCTCATGCTCAGGCCGGGTAGGACAGACGATCACAAGTGAGTTATTATCGATCGCATCGGATGCAGCCGCCATATTACTCTCATCACTTAGAAAAAGTGGTGAGATCATAAAAGGGTATAAAAAAAGCTCGTCTTCAGCTATTACCGGCAAGTCTGCCGGGAAAGAGCCATAGTTACTAAGTTGCATTGACTATCCTGTAAACATCATATTTTTTGGTCGGGTGATGATGACTGATCCTACTGCGGACCAGTCATCTTACGCTCTATATCTTCTTGTTGCTCAAGGTCTGTATTGATCGAGAACCAGTCAGACTCATCATCATTTCGCCGCGAGACGACACTCTGCGTATCGGGGATCAAGAAAGCATACCAGCTTGGCCCTCCCTCACCTTCAAACATCTCTTTATACCAGGGGACGTCAGCGGGATCGACCTCATCCCAGTCTATCCATGGCTGCGGTTTAAGACTACGGTAGTAGTTTGTCCCCCCGGGTTTATCCAAACGTTCATAGAGACTCGCTATTGTCTCGTTTAAGGAGGCTTCTGCCAGATAGAGACGCAAGACCATCGTATTTACGACCGGTCCATATTTTGAATGCGGATCGTCTCGACCAAACGCTTCACCGGCTTTGATCCCCTCTTGTATGAGCCCCTGGTCACGTCTGGGATTGGGAAGTGCCATATATTTTGCTTTTATCATCAAGAACTTAGCATACTCACGTTCATCAGCATCGGCATAACGCTTGACATACTCCGTAAGAAAGTGCTCGCTTAACAGATACTCTTCATAATACATATGTGACACAGCAAGAATAAGTGTCGCTTCATCAAGCAGAGGTGAACCAATATGCTCACTCTGTAGTGAGCTATAGTAGTCATCAGCCTTTTCCAGGTTGGCATCCCCTACCGCTTCGATCATCTTCTCATACCAATAAGCTGCAGGCTGATTATACTCCTCGATCTCCTTGCTACATCCGGCAAAAAGTATCAATAGTACAAATCCAGTGATTATAGATCTAAACATCTAGGCAAATCCAAGTCTTTTATTGGCTGCTATTCTACCAAAATCCCTTTAAAAAATATAAAATAGCTTCAGATCATCGATAATATTGAAGTCATATCATATAAATGCCGATATATAGACCTGACTTTTACATACACTGTAAGGTACCGATGACACTTAAGACATCTAACGATGCTCTTCAGTGATTTTAGTGCTACCTTGTAGGAATATGTTACAATTATGCCGATAAAACGTGATTGGAGATCTATGCTATTTGACCTGAAGATGCCCTTGCTTGGCTTTGAATCGATTAAGAAGATGCGACTTGAGAAAGTCGACGATATCTTTATGCGCCTCAAAGCTCCCGATGCTGATGAACCCTCCTTCACACTGATCAATCCTTTTGTACTCCGTGATTACTCCTTTGATATCCCTGTGTCCGTCCAACAACTCATGGGGATCAAAGAGAAAAGTAATCTTCTTATCTACAACATCATCGTCATCCAGAACCCTATCGAAGACTCTGTCGTCAACCTTATTGCCCCTATTGTCTTCAATACAGACAATAATACGATGGCTCAGGTCATCATCAGTGATGCTTCACAATACGGTATCGCCGAACCGATATCTACTTTTCTTGAGACGAAGACTGATGACTGAGACACTGACCTTCATCGGAAACGGAGCCATGGCACTTGCTCTGGCAAAAGGCCTCAAAAGTTCTTATGCTATTGAAGTGGTCGGACGTAGCGACAAACGACTTGCAGAGTTTGAAGAAGACCTTGGAAGCCCAGCAGAAAAATATCTTCTTGAGGACTTTGACATCTCTGGAAAGACTATCATCCTCTGTGTCAAACCTGCTAATATCTTAAGCGTTGGTAAACAGTTGAGGGGAAAAGCCTCACTGCTCTACTCCGTACTTGCCGGGACCACGATACAGACACTTACATCCAATATCGAGGCAGATGCCACAGTCCGGGCTATGCCAAACCTTGCAGCGACTGTGGGAAGGTCCATGACTACATTGACTGGCAATACAGCCAGTCAGGAACGTGCTCTGGCACTTTTTGATGCTATTGGCAGTACCTTGTGGGTAAATAGTGAGAAAGAGCTCGATATTGCTACTGCACTAGCTGGCAGCGGTCCAGCCTACCTGACACTGATCGCCGAAGCACTTGCTGACGGTGCCGTCAAGGAAGGCATCAAACGTAGCGATGCTATGACCCTGATGCGCGGACTTTTTGATGGTTTTGCTGCCTTGATCCAGGATGAGCACCCTGCTCTACTTAAAGATGCCGTCATGAGCCCGGGCGGGACCACTGCGGCCGGCTACGCAGCACTGGAGAAAGCCGGCGTCCGTCATGGATGTATCGATGCTATCTCAAGTGCGGCAAAACGCGCAAAAGAGTTACAATAGAGAAGCGGACGATCCCCTCTTCTCACTGCTTGACCATTATACCTTCCAGCTCACTTCATAGTAATATTATTTAACATTTAAGAATCAAATCAGTTTGGTCTAGTATGATTAAAGACAGTACAGATTTTTAGATGGATGGTCAAATAATGATATGTGTCTTACACTATGAGTTCTTCCATGCATCTTTTTCTAAGAAGGAGACATAATGGATCACCCTAATATCTTTGGATCGACCCATAAAAACACACATTTAAGACTCTTATCTCTCTTACTCATGTTCTTAGCGACACTCTCATCCGCGACAATACTTGAAGTCAGGGTATCTGATGACAATGATGATGCAGAGGAGACTATCGCAGATGGCAGTATAGACCGAGGCAGCAGCGACCTTGAACTAGTCTATGATGGTTCCACCGGACAGGCAGTAGGTATAAGGTTTAAAAGTATCTCTATTCCCAGAGATTCCAATATCACACAGGCTTACATACAGTTTACTGTAGATGAGATAGACTCAAAAGATACCGATGTACTTATCTATGCAGAAGAGACAGACGATGCTTCAGCATACTCCTCGACCGACTTGGATATCACCAGCAGAGCAAAGACATCTGCATCGGTTCCCTGGTCGATCCCGGTATGGGGCAGCAAAGGCACCTCAGGAACAGACCAGAGAACGCCTGACCTGACTGCTCTCATCCAAGGCGTAGTCAATAGAAGTGGCTGGAGTAGTGGGAATGACATAGCCTTTATCATCGAAGCTGGGTCAGGGTGTTCGTCCAGAGATTGCCAAAGGACAGCAGAGTCTTATGATGGGTCTGCTTCTCAGGCACCTCTGTTGCATATCGAATACACCTCTTCAGGAATAGATGACAGCTGTGATGACACACTTGATACGAGTACAAATGATAGTTGTCCGGGAACTGTCATCACATTTCTAGATGGGGTGACGACTGACACGACAGGCTGTATTACCGGTTCATCTGAGCCTAGTGATCCAGAGTTCTACAAGTTTACTGCCGGTACCCACGGGACCCTTGATCTGACTACGTCTTCGCCAAACGATCATGATTTTCATATGAGCGTAGGGACAAGCTGTGATGGAGAGGAACACTACCCAGACACAACTGCTCAGAGTCACCTCATACCTACTATAGCACTCTCCCCAGGTGAGACGATCTACTTCTACGTAAAAGAGACAGGCAGTGATACCGATGAGTATAAGATCGACTTTGATTTCACACTAGCCCCCTTTGCTGCTAATGATGACACTGCCAATGTAAACTCTAACAGCAGTGTCACCATAGCTATTTTAGATAATGACTCACCCGGACAAGGGGAGATGATCGATACAGGAAGTGTCATCATGATCACCGATCCGACAAATGGTAGTGTAGTCATCAATGCTGACGGTTCTGTAAACTATACTCCAGATACTGATTTTGGAGGTTCAGACTCCTTCACCTATACCGTTGATAATAGTGCCGGAACTACTTCAAATACTGCCACAGTCTCAATAGATATAGGTCTTTCCGGTGGCGAGCGGGATTTTACGGTCCGTAATCCCCTCGGGACCAGGAACATCATAGGTAACTTCAAGATCGGCGGAAACATCAACTTATGTGCGACTTCAAGTACAGGCTATCCATGGTCTGATGGTTGCAAGAGCTCTCAGGACCTCTCTAACAGTACGCATTCAGTCTATGTGGATGGCGATAGTGATGCATCCACGGTAAACTCATCGAGTTTTGAGCTGGACCTGGCAGCAGGTTCCGAGGTAGTATGGGCTGGGCTTTACTGGCAGGGGCATCTGCACAATAGCGATGAGAGTAAAGACTTTATGGATGATGAGACTATTAGCGGTGCTCCTGAGTATGACAGTGGCAGAAAGGGGCTTGACCTCTCTGTCAATAGCTACGAAGCAGAGAAAGTCCTCTTTAGCATAAAAGGTGAGGCTTATCAGGAGGTGACAGCCACTCAACTTGATTTTGATGGATTAGGCTATGGCGGATTTGTCGAAGTCACCTCTTTGTTAGACCTGAATGACCCAAATGGTGTCTACTGGCTGGCTGATATCAAGTCACATCAAGGTATGGAGAGTGATCACGGTAA
Organism: Sulfurimonadaceae bacterium; assembly: GCA_030610325.1. Taxonomy (GTDB): domain Bacteria; phylum Campylobacterota; class Campylobacteria; order Campylobacterales; family Sulfurimonadaceae; genus BB26. The sequence continues at coordinate 5,019 of JAUWRZ010000001.1, forward strand.
CTTTGCAGCATGGTCACTGGTCATCATCTACTCCAACCCAAATGAGGAGTATAGAAACATCACCCTGTTTGATGGTTATACTACTGTCGACAGCGGCTACTCGAGAGATCTTGTCATCGATGGTTTCCTGACTTCAAAAGTCCCTCCTATCGAGTCAAAACTGGCATTCTTCTCACTTGATGGTGATGGCGGGACCAACTCTCTCACCGTCGTCAGTCCCTCTAAAGGTGCGACTCAAGTATCTGGTCCAGATAATCCCGCCGACTCTCTTTTTAATTCGACTATCCAGGGGGTGAACAACAGAGTCCCCGACCATCCAAGTCTCAGGCTTGACCTAGATATACTTGAACTCACCGATGTACTAGGTCCTTTTGAGACCAGTGCGATCTTACAGCCTCGTACGACCGGTGACCGTTACACAGCCTCTTACTTCATCATGTCGACACAACTCTATGTGCCAAAGTTCTGTTATGACTACTCTTATCAACAGAACAACCGATTCTTCACCGAGGACAACAATGGTACATCAGCACCATTTATAAGTGGGGTCGTCGATACCGATTCAGATGTGACTGTCAGCATCTATATAAGAAATCAGGAGGAGACTGATATCACAGCTGAGGACCTGACCATGGATATCAATGATATCAATACCTCGATGGCGACTTATGTACCTGACTCGGTCGAGATCACCTTTCCCAATGAGGTCATCCCTTTTCCCATCTTAGACAGCGCTCTATCGGTAGGAAATGCGGCAGGTATGGACTATATCCATGATATCGCACTTAGTGATATCGATGGGACTGAATCTATCTACACCTACTATAAGATAAGACCGACAAGCAATGAACTAAACATCTCCCTTGATATAGAGATCACCTACACAATGATCTTCACCGATGCCTACGGAGGGACAGCACCGATGACCTACACCAGTATCCTCGGCGGTCCTGAGTTCCCTATGTGTACCGGGGCAAACTTCTCGTACGACCCACAATGGAGTATCTTCAATGTCGTTGACACCGAACTTTACGACCAATATTCAGCCTATACCATACCGACTCAAGTCGCTAAACGTCCTACCAGTTTTGATGTAGTCTCATTTGACCCCGATGCTGTCAATACAGAAAAACATGTCACTTCACTGGTGGGTATTGAACTTATCGATGCGGGAGCTTATCATGATATCAATGCTTCCTGTAATGAGCCCTCTTCCGCCATCAGTCCCCGCGTCTGGGTCTTTTTTGATGATAATGGGACAAAGAAGTCTTTTGACTCATCCGTCATAGACCTAGCTATCAAAGATGGATACGTCTCCGATCAGGTCTTCAGCCCTGGAGCCTCGACAAATATCAAAAGTGCTGCAGATTTCTATGCACATGCAAGAGAGAACGTAGCATTTAGAGTCGTCTATAATGTCCATAACGACAGCAATGAGAGTCTGCTTCAAGTCATCCGTGACCCCAACGATCCAAAGTATATTCGAATCGACAACTTTTCCAACCTGACTGATACATATGGTAAACATTGTAAGCAACTCGTAAAAAATCCTAATAATAATGTCCTGACAGACCTGGTCGCTACTGCCTGTTCTAACAATGGTAACAATAGCACTGAGGTAGACCTTGCGATCTGTATGGAGTGCCTATTTGGTTATAACACCCGCTATATCTGCTCACGAGATAACTTCTCTATCCGTCCTGAGAGTTTCAACATCAAGCTTAGTGATGGGACAAAAGATGCCAATGCGACTACAGCAGTCAGCTTTGCTACTGATCATACCGGTGTTCAGACTCCGGTAGTCGGACAAGTCGATATGGCTTCCGGGTACCCCTATCGATTTGATCTAAACTCGACCAGCCATATAGACAATAGTGCGACACCAGGATATACCCGCTCTTTCACGCCTGTCTTTAGTGATGACAATGCCACCTTCGTATGGTCTCCAGGCGATCCTGGCGCAGTAGCAGCTAACTGTAATGACACAAACTCAAAAGAGCAGATAGTCGACTTTGTGAATGGTATCGCACGTACAGATCTCAATGTCACTCAGGTGGGTGAGTATCTGTTTCAGATCGTCGATTCTTCCTGGACACAAGTCGACTGGGACCCAGACTTTCGAAGCCATCATCATGAAGGGGGCGGAACAAATGATGCCTATTTCATCGATGGAGCTGATTGTGTGATCGGCAATAGTGATGTCCAAAGCAGTGCACAAGCCACTAGTTCAGGTACGACCTTATATTACAACGGCTGTTTGATAAAAAGCGAGCATACCAACAGTGATGCAGACCTGCTCTATAAGGATTATGATATTCTCTTCCATCCATATACCTTTGATCTCTCCGATATCGATGCATCTTACGGTGTAGGTGCGAACCCAGATCTTACCAATAGCTGGCTCTACATGAACAACATGGCCGATGATGATGCCAACCAATCGTTCCACCTGCGTGGCGATATCGCAGCCATCAGTGCTGATGGTACCACTTTAAGCAATTTTGTCAGTGGCTGCTACGCCAGAGATATCAAACTGACTCTTGAGAACAATGCACCGGCATCTGCTTATCCGGATGTACCTGCACATACTTATAGGTTCTTTGATACAAATGCGACAGATATATTGGCTGATATCAACAGTACTTTGACCAGCACTGGCTCACTGCTTACACTGACAGACGGAAACTTCACAAAGAGTATGGCTGGTGTGACGACTATCGACCTCAACAGTAATTTCACCCGTGAAGTCAACAATAGTGTCAACCCGTTTACGGTCACCTTCGGAGACTTCGATATTGCATGTGACGACCCCCTTGAGTGTCAGATGCAAGCCGATCTTGATAGCTCTTTTCTCCCGGAAGGAAACCTGACACTCAATTCCAGTCTCACCTACTATTACGGCAGAGTCCATGCTCCACGTTACCGTATCAATGACAGTACTGGTACAGTAGACCTCTACTATGAGATCTACTGTGATCCCAATACCAACATCAACCCTTGCCAGATAGGTAATCCTACCGATCACAATGTCACCATCCCCAACCGCATCCTGAGTATCGATGATATCCGATGGTACAGAAATGAAGCACACACTTCTGAGGTCGAAGGTGATATCAATGCTTCCCTTCCACCCCGAGGTATCGATGATCTGACAGTAAACAGCAGAGTGGCATATGATCAGGCGACTTTTACTTATGATGAGTCCAAAGGGTACCCTTATAAGACCAAGATACAGGTACCTTCTGACTCTTGGCTTATCTATAACAAGTTCGACGCTGCCGCAAGGGTCAATTTCTTTGAACTCGAGTTCAACAGTGCCGGTAGTGTCGCCGGTAAGCACATCGGTGTCAGCAGCTCTGACTCCAACGCCTCCATAAATACTAACAGGAGAATACAGTGGTAATACTGTCTCTTGAGAAGTGCTACTTTAAAGATATAGCATCTACTATTTATTTAACATTATTTAATAATTAAGAATCTTATTAGTTCTTAATAGATATGATTGAGTATTGTAGTGACAATAAGGTGGGTGGTTGGGTCGCACATATCCTGCGTTTCTTTACAGCTATATAAGATCTATAAGTGACCCACACAGATAAAAGCCTAAAAATTGCACTTCCCTGATTTTCAAGAGTAGGAGGCGATCATGCGCTTTTTCATACCTTTTTTCTTCTTTTTATCCCTTACTTACACTTTAAATGCTGTTGATTGCGGTGGTAGCGATATCAGTGTACCATCAACAACAGCAGATGATGTCAGAGGTACTAAAGCTGATGATTACTATATCCCTGTTGGATCAGTCATAGATAACGGGACTCTGACAGTCACCCTTTCAAACGATACGACTACTGATGCACTCAACTTCTCGATCGGTGATACGACCTGCCCGGACAACAGTGATGGTAGATTGACGTGGACAACTAGTTTCTCAGCCACAGACGAACTAAATATCCATGTCTATAATACGATGGGCGATCTTACTCATACCTATGACTATACATTGACTGTTGAGTTCACTCCATCACCTTTAGGATGGCAAAAAAGCGCTGCAGACACGGCTCCAGCTAACTCTGCGATAAACATGGATATCGATGCTGACTTCAAATTGCTCTTTGGTGGTGCCGGATACAGTATCTTTGGTGATATCGGTGCGACTGGAGACAGTGTCCTTTATGTCAACGATCCCGACACAGATAATTATGGTGGTGCACTTTACGACTCTGTTGCCCAATACATGACTAAAGATGCTACTTTCAATACTACGACCTATACAGGTGGGGATGCCCGAAAGGCCAACTCTTCCACGGCGACACTGGCGCTGCCCGATCATGTCGAAGGAAAACATATCGCCTGGGCAGGACTCTTCTGGCAGGGTTATGTCATGAACGACTTTGGTGCTGGCATGACGATCGATGATGTAGACAAAGACATCACAGGATGGAACAACGTCACGATGAAGACTCCTGATGGGACGATGCACCAACTCACGGCATCTCTGACTCTAAAAGACAATACTCAATCAACTTACCATTACTCACTAAAAGATGACAACAGCTATCGCCATTTCTATGGGGCTTATGTAGATGTGACTACCCTGGTAAAAAACAGCTACTCCGCTACTGATGATCTCTTTACTGTCGGAAATATCCTGACTAATGATGGAGAAGACACTAGTGCCTATATGTATTTCTCCCACATCGGTGACGGTGAGTGGTATGATAACTTGGTAATGGGTTATTTCGGAGGATGGTCACTGATCGTCGTCTACAGCCTTGATGCAGCTACCATCACCACAAATACTACCGATATGAAGAACATCTCTATCTATAACGGGTATGACCTATTCCTTACCTGGGGAGTCGATGGGACAGCCTTTGAGACTACCGTGACGCTCGATGGTTTTATGACACCAAAAGCTGGGGAGATAGACAGTAGACTTCTCTTCTTCGGAGGTGGTGTAGACCAGGGGATCTTCGATGACACGTTACAGATACAAGATGGCAACAGCACTACTTATGTCGATCTGGCAAATGGTACCAATCCCGCGAGTAAACAGTTTAACAGCTCCTACACCGAAGACGGGGTCCACATGAACCCTTCCAAACCATACCGTCAGGGAATGGACCTTGATATCTATGATGTCTCGGATATGATGACGACTGACCAGTCAGAGACAAATATAAGATTTGGTGTCGTAAAAGACAATGGTGCTTGTGATCAGATCTTTCCCCAGGTCCTGGCCTTCTCTACTGAACTCTACAGACCACGTTTTTGCTACGACTACTCATACAGTCAACATGGCCGCTATTTTACCGAAGATAACAATGGTACAAAACCCCCATCACTCACGGGTCTGGTGACCCCCAGTGAGGACATCAGACTGAGTCTCTATGTCAGAAGCGATGAGGATGCAGATATCACGGCCAGAAACCTGACAATGGATATCACTGACATCAACACTACTCAAGCGACTTACATCCGAAATAGCGTAGCCATCACCTACCCGGGAGAGATCAACTCTACAGCCATACCGGATGGGACAGATGGTATGATAGTATCCGACAGTGATATCCTCAACATCCCTTTTGGAGATGTGAATGGTACACAGTCTATCTATAGCTACTACTCTCTCTTGCCAGACCTGGATCTGATGGAGATGCCGATCAATGCTGAAGTGACATATGACATCACATTTCCAGACGCTAACGGTGATCCCTTCAACCTCACCTATACCAGTGTCCTTGGTGATCATGACTTTCCACTATGTACCGGGGCGAACTTTATGTATGAGCCTAAATGGAGTGTCTTTAATGTAGTACAAAGTGACATCTATGACCCATTATCCGGTGCGCAGTACTACAACATCCCTACCCAGGTCACCAGACGGCCGGGAAGCTTTGATCTTGTCGCTTATGATGCAGACGATGTCAACACTGAGCTACATGTAAGTACGATGGTCGGCGTAGAACTCATCGATGCAGGGGCTTATCATGACATCAATGCATCATGCTATGAGCCCTCATCTGCCATCACTACCCGTGTCTGGGTCTTCTTTGAAGGTAATGTCACCAGAACCCCTTTTGACAGGGATGCCATACAAAAAGCAATAGATAACGGTTTTGTATCTGACCAGATCTTCAATCCCGGAGGAGCAGATAACCTGACCGTAGCCGAAGACTTTTATAAAGAGGCAAGAGAGAACACTGCCTTTAGGATCATCTACAATGCGTTACCTGATATCAATGGTTCTCTGGTGGATGTCCAACCCGGTACTAAAGATGGTATGATCACTATCGCCAACTTTCCTGAACTGCATCAGCTCTATCCTAAGTGTAAACAGTTGGTCAAAAACCCATTAAATACGACCATGACTGACCAGACGGCGGTAGCCTGTTCAAATGCAGGAAGCAATAGTACCCATGCCGATCTTGCCATCTGTATGGAGTGTCTCTTTGGTCTAAACTCCAACGTCTTATGCTCAAGAGACAACTTTGCGACTAGACCAGAGAGCTTCAACATCACCTTGAGTGATATGACAAAAGATTCCAATGCCTCGGCACCACTCCCTTTTGCTACCGACCGGACTGGGGTCGCATCACCCTCAACCGCCAAAGTCCATCTATCCAGTGGATACCCCTACCACTTTAGTGTGACCGCGACCAACCACTACAGCAACGTGGCTTCTCCCGGCTACAACCATACCATCACCAATACACTAGAGGACAATGCCTCCTTTGTCTGGTCTCCAAGTGATCCGACAGCTGCTAATGCCAACTGTAATGACCTTGATGATGTAGCTCAGACAGTCTCCTTTTTACAAGGTAGTGCCGGAGTCGACCTCAATGTCACACAAGTAGGAGAATACCTTTATAAGATGACTGACTCCACATGGACAAAAGTCGACTGGGATCCAGCATCTATGAGTCACCATAACAACAGTTACTTCTATGGCTACAACTCAGGTGAAAGTGGGACTCCGGCAAAAGATTGTGCCCAAGACCAATCCACAGTGCCTACATTTGGAGCGGTTGCTACGGCCGGTACATATAACGGTTACGCAGCTTTAAGCAATGTCAGTGGCTGTAAGATCAAGAGCGAGCACACGAACAGTGATGCCGGTCTTGTCTACAAAGACTACGATATCCTCTTCCACTCCTATGAGTTTGATCTCTCTGATATCAACGCCTCTTATGGTGTCGGTGAGAACCAGGACTTCACAGATGCCTGGCTCTATATGAACGACCTTGTCGAAGATGCCAACCAATCCTTCCATCTTCGTGGCAATATAGCCGCTGTAAGTGCTGATGGCAAGCCTTTAAGCAATTTTGTAGATGGTTGCTACGCCCAGGACATCAGTCTTACACTCTCTAATAACGCTCCGGCCTCTGCCCTTCCTGATGTACCAGCCTATATCTATCGTTTTCTGAATACTGACGGCACCAATATACTGGCCGATGAGAACGGTACTTTGACAAGTACAGGCGTGTTGTTCACATTGACAGATGGGAACTTCTCCAAAGGGCTTGAAGGAAGGGCGACTATAGACCTTAACAGCAATTTCAGTCGTACCGCCAATAACAGTGTCAACCCTTTTACCATCACCATCGGGGACTTTGACACCAAGTGTGCTACTCCTTTAGACTGTCAGATGCAAGCAGACATGGCAGCTGATCATGAAGTCGATGGGACCTTGGCTATTGACCAAAGCCTTCCTTACTACTATGGTCGTGTCCATGCTCCACGTTACCGTATCAGTGACAATACCGGGACAGTGCGTCTCTACTATGAGGTCTACTGTAACCCCAATAGCACGGTAAACCCATGTCTCATCACTGATCCCACAGATCATAATGTGACCATGCCTAATCGTATCCTGAGTGTCGATGATATTCGATGGTATAGAAATGAAGTGCATACCTCCGGGGTCGAAGGTGATATTGAGACGTCCCTGATACCAAAAGGTGCTGACTACCTTGATAATAATATAAGGGTAGCCTATGATCAGGCGACTTTTACCTATGACGAATCAAAAGGCTATCCTTATAAGACCACTATCACAATACCTACTGATCAATGGTTAGTCTATAATAAGTTTGATGCTACTGCTCGTATCAACTTCTTTGAACTCGAGTTCAACAGTGCGGGAAGTGTCGCCGGTAAACATATCGGTGTCAGCAGTTCTGACTCCAACTCTTCTAAAAATACGAATAGGAGGATCTCATGGTAAAGAACGCTTTTACCATGATCGAACTGATCTTTGCTATCGTCATCATCGGCATCGTCTCTGTCTCCATACCGACCATCATGGTGAACAACTCAGAGAACGTCGAGGTCAACCTTATGCAAGAGGCCATAATGATCGTCGCTACAAAGACCGGTCAGGTGCTGACTTACCCCTGGGATGAGAACAGCCGAGATCCTGTTAGCGGTACTCTGGCGAAGACCGATGCACTTAACATCGATGAGTTCTTCTTTGCTGGTGATCTTGACCGGAATATCTCTGACTTCAGACGTGGTCATTTCCAACAGGCCCTTCGTCGTAAGCTCACCCCGGCAAGCGCAGAAAGAAGTGCAACAGCCTCTGGACTTTTGTCACTGGAAGCTCTTGACCTAAACATCAGTGATGACCTAGACGACTTTAATGGCCAGTCTACTCTTCTTTCCCATATAGGTGAAAGTGGCTATAAAAAAGACTACAATATAAGTATCAGTGTCATCTATGTCAATGATATGATCGATTATTCCACGGGGGGAAACACTCCGCTGGTCTTTAGTCTTAGCAAGACAGATGCCGGTCGTGCCACCAATATCAAAATGGTAGAGATCAATGTCAGAGCAAAAGACAGCACAGGTAACTGGCCACTCCTTCCCGATATACTTTTTAGAAGCTTTGCTTCAAATATCGGAGAGACTGATTACTATAAAAGGACCTACTGATCATGAGAAAAGCCTTTACAATGCTCGAACTGATCTTTGTGATCACGGTCATGGGGATCATCGGTACCGTTGGTGCCAATGTACTGAGTGTCATGTATGAGAACTATATATCCAGTGCAGTCAACAATCAGATGCAGTCACAGACAGAACTGGCCATGCAGCAGATAGCCAACCGGATGAGCAGTCGTATCAAAGACTCAGTCATCGCCGCCAATGATATTACGTTCCATGGCCTAAGTGATGCCCGTGATGATGTCAACTACACCCGGGTCGAGTGGATAGGTTCTGATAGTGACAGCTGGCTTGGCGATGCTGCCAGTACGGCTCCCGCATGGTCAGGGTTTATCGATGTAGATAATAACAACACTACCAGACTGAGCTCACCCGGTTCAGACTTTACGACCAATGGACGTATTGATACAACTATACAGGCACTCTCCAATAGTGATATCACTGATGCTGCCATCTTCTTTATCGGGACCAATACCGATGTACAAAACGATTATGGCTGGAACGGTTCAGCATACAACATCAATGACACGGCCATGCACCCAGTCGCAATAGCACCAAACACAGATGAGATCATACCGGCTGGCTACACCTTTTCCGGAGTGGATGTGTATGAGCAGTACAAGCTTGCCTGGACAGCCTACGCCATCGGGATAGACCCCAATAATGACAACCTCTATCTCTACTATGACTACCAACCTTGGCAGAGTGAGGATTATGATGATGGTAGACAAGTACTCCTGATGGAACATGTATCCACCATAAAAGCACAGGCCATCGGAGATGTCATCAAACTTCAGATCTGTGTCGATAACAACATCAGTGGGACTATCACATCAGATGAACTTTACAGCATCTGTAAAGAGAAGGTGATATTTTGAGGACTTATCAACATAACCGGCGCGCGATGGCGATGTTTGCCGCAATAGCCTTTTTACTGGTCATGGCTACCATAGCAGGCTTGATGGTATCGATGACATCACTGACATCAAAACGTGGTGTCGATCTCTATTTTCAGGAGCAGGCACATCTTCTGGCAAAAAGTGCGACAGAGTATGCACTGTTAGCTATCTCCGGGCACAGCATCGCGACTACTGGAAACTGCATCAACTCTATTGACTCCTCGTATGACGGCATCTATGATATCAATACTGAGATCCGCTACATAGGAAGTGGTTTTCCTACTACTGCCGGTGCATGTGATATGCTTCAATATGCCGGCGGGGGTGATATCAATAATATTGTCACAGCTGAATCAAACGGCACTGTCATCATCGATGTCTACGTGACTGCCCCATCCGATGAGACCGGGGCTGAACGGGTACGTTTCCACCGCAGGACCATGCAAAAGCCATAGTATTTACCAAAAGCTACATACTGGCTTCATCTGACCGATGTGCCCCATGGGATCAAACATAGATTTGTCCTCTACATATCAGATTTCAACCTTATCCATTAAGATGAAGATGTTATAATCAGTTTACTTACCTCTAAGGAGAAACGTATGAATATCTCACTGACCGGACGCCATGTCGAACTAACTGAATCTATCAAAGATCATATGATGAGTTCTATCGATACCTTAAATAAATACAATCTCGATATCATCTCTGTAAATGCTGTCGCATCAATGCAGGAGCGCAAGGGAAAACGCGGTCTGACAATCGAGTTTACCATCAACCTCGCCAATAAAAACACCATAGTCATCAAACAGCGAGATGATGATCTCTATGCCGCGATCGATATAGCCATAAACCGGGCTCAAAAAGCCCTACGCCGACTCAACGACCGAAACAGTGATCACCGTAATAAAAGTGCAAACGAAGCTAAGATAGAAGCCCAGGGTGAGATCAATCTCAGTGAAGCACATGAAGCACTCGAAGATGAGATAGTCCCTGTAGAACTTGACCTCTATAAACCCAGAGAGACTGCTGATGTACTTGAAGACCTCAAAGAGAGCAACAAGCAGTTTGAGATCTTCAACGACAATGACGGTAAGACCAGAGTACTCTATAAACGCAGCGACGGAAGATTTGGATTATACTAGTATCTCACTCCTTCTTGTAGACAAGAGACTCTAAACGGATCTGATCCGGCTCTTGTCCTCGCAAGGCTACTAGCGTTCTATCTTCTCTTCTATATAACTTTTCACCTCTTTGACCACCGCCTCATCTTCTGCCATATCTACCCAAAGAAACCTTTTTCCACTTTGACTCTTTCCTGTCAGAAGATCACCACTTTGACGAAACCTCAGATCTAGTTGTGCGATATCAAAACCGTTGTCAGTCGTTGTAAAAGCGTCCAGACGTTCACTTCCATCTTGATTTGTAAAGAGGTAGCAGTAGCCCTTTAGACCTGTTCGACTGACACGACCGCGAAGTTGATGCAGAGTCGAGAGACCCAGACGTTCTGCACCCACGATGACCACTGTACTTAGGCGTGGTAAAGAGATACCCACTTCGACTACCGTAGTCGCCAAAAGGATGTTCCCCTTCTCACGAAAATCAAGTAAGACCTGCTCTTTGGCCTTATCTTTTCCATGTGTGACATACACCTCCTCAAAGCGCGTCTCCCAAAATGAACGTGCTTCTTCTATACTTTGATAGTTCAATGCTTCACTCTGTTCGACAAGGGGATAGACAAGCAGGACCTGATGTTGCAATGCCACCTCTGCCTTGATATGCTCCATCAGAGCCGGAAAGTCTGCTTTATGGATGATGTCAGTCGTGATATCCTTCTTAAACGGTGTCTGCGTGATAAGGCTGACATCGATATGTGCCGAGTCGATCATCGCCTGAGTCCGGGGTATCGGCGTCGCAGAGAACTGAAGAAGATGGGGACGCTTCTGCTCTGAAGCGATGAGTTTCTCCAGCCGATTTCGCTGAGCTGTACCAAAACGATGCTGCTCATCGATCATGACCAATGCCGCCTCCGGAAGATCCCTGTAAAGTAGCGCATGTGTCCCTACTATGAGATCATACTCATCAAGACTCTGCTTCTTTTTTGTCTTATTGGTGACTAATACAACACGGATAGAGGGAAGGTGTTTATGCGCTTCTTCAAAAAGCTGATTTGCCAAAATAGTCGTCGGTGCCATCAAAATAGACCTATGCGGCCTTGCCATCATCACAGCAGCCAGGATGACCATCGTCTTACCCGAACCCACATCCCCAACGATCATACGCCGTGCTGCAGTCTCTTTAAGCAGATCATCTTTGATATCACCAATGGTCGTTAGCTGCTCCGGAGTCAGTGTAAACGGTAGAGTCTTACTCCAGGCTTCCCAGGCACCGCTAAGCTGATGTAACGCAGTGAAATGATGCCTCTTTTGTCTCAGACGCTGCATATAGTCAAAAAGTTCACTAAACTTTAAGGCATATAGCGCCTCTTGTGTGTACCCTTCCCCACTTCTATATAAAGGTTCGTCTGATGGAAAATGGATCTTCATCACAAGAGTGATGACCTTCTCCGGCAAACCAGCTTCTGATAGAGCCTTTTGAGTGATATGCCGTGCCACCAGTCGGCCCATGACATCTGTACGCAGTGCTGTCTTATATCTAGGGGTCATCGCTCCGACCGAAGTGACCTTTTGCGGATGTGTCATCTGGCAACGCCCACCTGCACACTCGATCTTTCCATAGAGATAGTAGCGCTCATCTACGATGAACTGACGCAACATATAGGGTTTTGGACGAAAGATGACAGCCTCGATCTTATGACCGAAATTGTGGACAAATAGTGAGAGTTGTAAAGTATGTGCTGTTCGCGATACCGCTTCGACGGTAGCGTCTATGGTCTGAGACTGATGTTCATAAAGGGTAGGTCTCAAACGCCGGTCGTCATAACCAGAAGGAGCCAAAAGTGCAAGACCGATGACGTTCTCTATGTTTAAGCGCTGAAATCTCTCCCGATCAGCTTTTTCATTAGCAAGTATCGACATATGGTAGTCTACACCTTTTTTAAAGATCGCGTATCATCTATGACACGGTGCAATAAAGAGCCCACTTAAGGCTTATTTACTCTCGTCCTTCGCCTCATCTTCAGCAGTGACGATCGCAAAACTAAGGTCTAGTATCTCTTTATGTCCATATATATACGCATTGAGATCATCCAGAGAGAGCGTACGGATCTTCTCAAGCTCCGCTTTTGAGTAGCCAAGTTCTTCACCCTTATAAAACTCCATAAAAGTGCGCGAAAGCCGCTGTGAAAGAGTCTCGACATGAAGCGGTTCCGAACCAAGCAGAAACTTTTTCGCCTGATCGAGTTCCTCTTGCGTCACCCCTTTGGTGACAAAAGTGTCGATGACCTCTTTGACTGTACTCTTTGCCTCCTCAAGGGAGTCGATCTTTGTCTGTAGATAACCCATGAAGTAACTGTTCGAATTGCTTACATTCACACGGGCATACGCAGAGTATGCCAGACCTCTTTTGACCCGGATCTCTTCCATCAGCCTACTGCCGAAGCCACCTGTACCCAGAATGTAAGTCGCGACTCTTGCTTTATGGTAAGCTTCATCGCCGACTTTAAGCTCATACGGTGATCCAAAATAGACATAGGCCTGATCAGTCGTGCGCAGCAGGACCTGCTCTTGTGGTGTAGCCGCTGCCATATAATGTCCAAGAGTGCCTACACTCCCTTTTTCGAGTATCTCAAGCAGACCGGTAGCATGTTCACGGACCTCTTCGGATGTGATATCACCCCCAACGACAAGTATAGCCCGGGATAAGACCATGTGCTCTTTTAGAAAATGCTTGACATCATCTGTCGTGATAGCCTCAACACTCTCTTTAGTCCCTATCGCAGGATCAGCCAATGGTGTCTTAGCGAACAGCATGCTCTTTAAAAGCTGATTGGCGACATAGTCATAATCGTTCTCTTTACGGGTGATCGAACCTATGGTCACAGCTTTTACTTTTCCAAGACTCTCTTCGGTCAGGTTAGGCTCTTGCAAAAGTGCCCTAAGTAACTCTACACCCGCAGCGAACTCCTCTTTAAGTGAACCCATCTCCAAGACCAGTGTCTCCGTCCCGGTACTTGCACTCATATGAATAGCTTTAGCATCAAGAGCCTTGGCAAACCCGATACTACCTAGACTTTTAGTCCCCTCGTTCATCATCTTCGCACTTAGCTTGGCTAAGCCAGTATGATCACCATCTGCGATAGAGCCACCATTACGAAAGATAAGCTGCATAGAGCTGATCGGAAGCCGCGTATCCTGTTCATAGATCAACGGTACTTTGACCCCTTTTACTTCAAGAAAATCCAGTTGTGTTCCCATTATTACCTGCCCAAATAAAATAATCGCTAAGATGATCCTCATGCGAATAACTCCAGTGTCTCATACGCTGTATTACGAATAGCCGGGATCTCATCGAGATCATCGATCAGCCGTACCATCTCCTCTTTTGCCATCCTAAACCCTGCACCCGCACTGCGGACTACGTTCTCTTCCATCATCGTCGAGCCCAGGTCGTTCGCACCGTAAAGCAGTGCCATCTGTCCGATGTAAGGCCCCTGTGTCACCCATGAACTCTGTATGTTACGGACATTGTCAAGATAAAGTCGTGCTACCGCTAAAAGACGTAAATAGCGGTTTGATGACGGCTTCTTGATATCGGGGATCTCCTCCATCAGCTGCGTGTTCTGACCCTGAAACGACCACATGATAAAGGCTCTGAAGCCACCTGTCTCATCCTGAAGACGACGGACCATATCAAAGTGCTCGATGATCTCCTCATCCGTCTCGACCGTACCATACATCATCGTAGCTGTAGACTTGATACCAAGTTTATGGGCTTTACGGTGAATATCGATCCACACTTCTGAATCGATCTTTTTCGGAGCGATGATATCGCGTACCCTATCACTCAATATCTCTGCTCCCGCACCAGGGATGGAGGAGAGGCCTGTATCGTTCAGACGTGGCAGCGTCACATCCAGAGATATATGCGATACTTTTGCGATAAAATCGATCTCGATGGCAGAAAACCCGTGGATCGTGATCATCGGGTACTTGGTATGGATATGTTCGACGAGGTCCTCATACCACTCTATCTTCAATTTCGGATGGACCCCACCCTGAAACAGGATCTGCGTGCCACCGATCTCAAGCAGCTCATCGATCTTCTCATCGATCTCATCAAAGGTAAGGACATAAGCATCATCATCCTTGGCATGACGATAGAATGCACAGAACTTACAGTCGACCCAACAGACATTCGTATAGTTGATGTTACGGTCTACGACAAAAGTCGTTATCCCTTTAGGGTGCAGCTCTTTCTTACGTGCTGTCGCCATCTTTCCAAGCTCTTTAAGGTCGCCCTCTCTTATGAGGTGAAGCGCCTCCTCTTTAGTCATTCTCTGCATCACTTACTCTTTGTCCCGGCTTTAGTGGTGATCTTATCAAGAGCCCCATCAAGGCCTTTGAAAAGCTTAGGTGCATCGATATCATGCTGTCTCTTAAGCCATGTCCCATCACGATAAGCGATCTTTACTTTTGTATCACTATCCTCATAGACCAGTACACGAAGCGGAAGGTCCAGTCCGGCTCTGATATCTTGCTGCATAAACAACGTGCCCATCTTCGGATTGCCAAAG
>JAUWRZ010000299.1 GCA_030610325.1 Sulfurimonadaceae bacterium
GCTAGCTCTCATATCACTCCTTTATGTTCATACGCTTCTGGAAGGTTCTCACCCTCTTTTCCAAGCAGGAATTTTAGTGACTCTACCAGAATATCGGACTTCTCCAGCCCGGTAGTGTTGCGCATGTTATTGGTAAGGTCATGCAGAAATCGTTTGATGCTCTGTTCACTCATCTTCAAGGCCTGCTCACGGTGAGCTTTGTCAATAAAGCCTTTTGCGATGACGCGGTCTGTCTCTTCGACAGCCGCGGCATGTGCACGCAGGTAGATCTCTTTGATCATCGGCTCGACCGAAAGAGACTTCAACCACTCGAAGAACTCGATGGTATGGCGTCCGACGACAGTATAAGCTGCCTTGGCCTCATCTTCACGCATCGTAAGGTTATCACTCACTATATCCTGAAGATCATCCACACGGTAGAGCTGGATGGTCTCATGATCGACCTGTTCGATATCTCGTGGGACCGCTATATCGAACCAGTAACGGCTGAACTCACGCTCCTCGACCATCTCTTTGACGATAATAGGCGTTTTTGAACCTGTAGAGGTAAAGATGAACCGGAACTCATTGACTGCCGCAGGAAGTGTCTCAAATGCCACTACCTTACAACCGACATCTCTGGCGATCTCTTCCGCTTTAGCCATCGTCCGGTTCATGATAGTCACGTTCGCACCGTTGGAGACCAGATGTTTTGCGATGATGACAGACATCTCTCCGGCACCGATGACCAAAGCACTTTTATCGGTAAGGTCACTGATCTTCTGCTTGGCCTGGGCTACGGCGACACTGGCTATGGAGACAGGTTTGGAGGAGATATCAGTGACTCTTCGCACTTCTGCTGCACACTTAAAAGCATGATGGACCGCTCGAGAGATCTTCTGGGCACAAAAGCCATGTGTATATGAAAAACGGTAAGCATCTTTAAGCTGCCCCGCGATCTGCGTCTCTCCGATGACCATGGAGTCAAGTGAACTCGCCACCGTAAAAAGATGGTGAATAGCCCCCTGGTCCTCGAAGAAGTCTGCACGACCCTCAAGCTCCTCAAGTGAGATACCTGAACGCTCTGAGAGCATCATAAAGATATGTTCACTACCACCGCTTACATTACTGCAGCTTGCGAATATCTCCATACGGTTACAGGTAGAGACAAGAAAAGACTCATTGATCGCCTCATGCTCATTGATCTTAGCCAGACACTCTTCAAGTTCATCATCGGGGAAAGCCAACTTCTCACGAATGGCCAGTGTCGAGTTCTTATGGTTGAAACTGATCGTCAGGTAGTACATCAGTACTCCCTTTTCATCATCGTCTCAAGGATAGCGATAAGTTCAGGCTCATCACCGACCTCTGCCATCGCCTCTTCGGAGAGGCGACGCGCAAGCAGATAGGAGCGCTCTACTGTCTTATGCTCAGCCATCTTTGCTTTAAGCCATGCCGACTCATCAGCGGTGACCTTCTTTGCATGCAGTGACTCCAACCGTTCTCTATCTTCTGCGTCAAGTGCTTCATGAAGATAGATATAAGGCAGCGTACATTTACCCTCGACAAAATCGTTCATCGCCGGTTTTCCCAAGGTCGCTTCATCAGAGACGATATCAAGGATATCGTCGATGATCTGAAAAGCAAGGCCAAGGTTCTTGCCGTAAAGTGCGTACTTCTCCGGGTCTTTACCCGATAAGAGTGCTGCACTTTTCGCAGAGGCTTCTATGAGAGAGGCTGTCTTAAGATAGAGCATATCAAGATACTTTACTTCATCACTGTTAAAAGAGTCTGCCATCTTGACATCCATCATCTCACCGATAGAGAGTGCCGTTACCGCATCAGCTATGCTCTGAGCGATAGCTTTGTCAAAACCGACCAGCGCACTAAAGCCCTTTGAGTAGAGGATATCACCCAGCATGATCGCCTGTTTACTCCCCTCTGTCGCATTGACAGAAGCGACTCCGCGACGAAGCGGTGCATCATCGATGACATCATCATGCAGAAGACTTGCCGCATGGACCAACTCGATGATGGCACCAAGCAGCGGAGCATCTGACTCATCCGGTGCTATCTTCTCTACCAGACGGGCACGAAGCCGTTTTCCACCTTTAAGGGTCTTAAACAGCCTGCTCACCTCAGCATAACCCACCTCTTCTACTAACCTGTCGATCTGCTTTTCTACTAGTTCACTCATCCGCTTGCCTGTCCATCTACTTTAGGTATTTTAAGACGATCTTCTTCTCATCATCATGCAGTAACAGCTCAAACACCGCTTCTCTCTTCTCGAAATCAAAGCGTTTGAACTTGATGAGGAGATACGAGATCACTCCGTATTTCTTTCCTCTGGGCGTAAACTGTACTCGAAGACTCTGGTTCTTATGGTTCAAAGAGAGTATGTTCTGCGCTACAAACTCATCAAGGGAGCGATGGATGACCAGTTCACCGTTTGTGAACAGTGTCCATCGAAACGTCAACAGTCGCTGCTGGTCATCATATCGTACTATTATTCTCTGCGTGACATCTTTTTTAAGACGTATCTCTTTGGTCTCCTGCCACTGGGCATTGACGACAGTGCTACTGAAGACAATGATAAGAAGCAGACGCCAAAGAGAAGACATCTACTCGTTTTGTGAAAGGATGTTTCCGACTGACTCGATGAAAAGGCTTTTTGCCTTACTCTCTACTTCAGCTCTATTACTGGAATGATACCGTTTGATCTTCTCATCAAAATCATCACCATGCTCTTCTCCAAGCATGTTTTCCAAGACTGCCTGACGTTCGATCAGTCTTTCCAACTCCATCTCGACTATATCACGGTTCGCATTGTAGACAATATCGTGAAACTTGCTTCGTGGAGATCCTCCGAAGATATTATCTTCGTCTTCAAATAGGGCTTCATACTTCATGTAATTCCTCAATAATAAAATCCGGCGATTATACAATATTACTCTTATGAGCAAGCCTAAAGTGACCGATATCTAAAAATACTCCAGAAATAAATCAGGATATCTGTTCCTTTAAAGCTGGCCTTGAGATAGAATGTCATCATCAATACACTAGAGGCTTATCATGTTTCACGGGTTTCCAAAAGAGAGTCTGGAGTTTTTAGATTCCATCGCAGCCAACAACACAAAAGAGTGGTTTGAACTCCATAAAGAGGAGTATGTCCAACTCATCCTTGAACCGAGCCGGAGTCTGGTAGTCGAACTGGGTGAGCATCTTCAGGCCCTGGTACCGACGATCAATGCCATCCCCAAAGTCAACGGCTCCCTCTTTCGCATCTACCGCGATACCCGCTTCTCAAAGAACAAGGCCCCGATCAAGTCACGCATAGGCGTCATCTTCTGGCAGGGGTGGGCCAAGCGGATGTCAAGCTCCTCTTTCTATCTGCAGTTCGAACCTGGGGCTATCATGTTTGCTGTAGGCATCCGGTCTTTCAAGCCTGACCTGCTCGCTGCCTACCGAGCATATATAAAAGTGCAGAGGCACCGGGAGGAACTCCACCATATCCTCGAAGCGATCAAAGAAAAAGGCTACAGCCTGCCCGAACCCCGCTATAAACGCTACCCTAAGGGTCTCAATAAAGATATGTCC
>JAUWRZ010000533.1 GCA_030610325.1 Sulfurimonadaceae bacterium
CGTATATCTGATAAAATTATAGATATAAGCTATCTTAAGGTCCTCAACACTCGCACTCCCTGCCCTCAGAGGGACAGGGAGAGATAAAGTGACCATAAAGATGATCACATATAGAAGTGTCTTTTTCATGATATCATCACTTTCTACTAGAATCTGTACACTGCTTTTACATGAGCACTGATGCCATCTTGCTCGATCTCTCTCTGTTCATGCTCTTCGCCACCGACACTGGAGTAGGTCGTATCAAAAAGATCATAGATCGCTGCGGAGAGCTCCAGTCCCTCTACCACATCATACGCATGCAGGTTGAGATTACCGATCAAATAGTCATCTACTCGATCGTTCCCTGTATCTTTCTTCTCACCGACATACTGCAAAGCGAACGTCGCACTGTATTTGTCTAAAAATGGAGCCGTGACCGCTGCATTGGCAAGATGCTTTGGTGAGTTCACAAGCCAGTCACCTGTCTCATTATTGGTAGCATACTGATAAGTGTAGTTCAAGGAGCTGTCGATGCCGTTCTCAAAACCGACCTTATAACTTAGCTCTACTCCTTTAGACTCCGCCTTGTCAAGGTTTTGAAAGGCAAATAGCCCATCTTCCGGGTCTTCTACCTGCTGGATAAGATCCTCCATCTCATAATAGAAGCCATTGATGACAAAAGAGTGGTCTGTGGCAAAGTAGTGTTCAAAGACCAGTTCATAGTTCGTGATGCTCTCCTGTTCAAGATCTGGATTTCCTTTTGAAAAGTCACCACCATCATCATAATAGAGTTCATACGCATTAGGTGCACGAAAGGCCTCACCATAGATCATTTTAAGCGATGAGACCGGTGAGAACGCATAGACGGCTGAAAGGCGTGGGCTTATATGCCCACCAAATGTATCGTAGTGGTCATACCTGGCACCAAGCGTAAAAGAGAGTGCCTCCGTCGCCTGATAGATGTTCTGAAGATAGAGCGCATGATTATCGACAGGCTTGTCGACATCAAGATAGGTCTCACCCGCGTACACATAGATCTGCCGTTCTTCAATGGAGTCCATCATATAAGCACCAAACAGCCAAGTCAGCTGATCGTTCTGCGCATAAGTAAGATCGATCGAAGCATCGACCCACTGTGCAGAATCATCATCGATAGAGACATCGGTACCACCGGCACCATCATCATACAGATACTGACCTTCATACTTGTAAAAGCTATAGGCAAGTGAGGCTGAGACACTCAATCGTTCTGTCAAGACTGTCTGATATTTGGCATTGATGAAGCCATGCTCATCCGCACTATCGACAGGCTTGTTGAAGACAGTACCCCATGGTGCAGTCGGCACCTTTTTCTCTCTGTTGTAGTAAAGTGCTTCAAGTGAGAAGTCATCGATCTTACTCTTTAGAAAAAGCTTGTAGACATCATCCTCATCGATGTTCTCGGCACGACCACTATTACTGGTCGGATCATCGAACTCTTTAAAATAGAGATCGTCGTCACCATCGGAGTGATAACGTGTAGCTGAGAGTAGAAGCTGAGCATCGTTCTCAAACAGATGAGAG
>JAUWRZ010000306.1 GCA_030610325.1 Sulfurimonadaceae bacterium
GAACAATATATGAAAATAGCAATTGCGGGAACAGGGTATGTAGGGCTGTCCAATGGTATTCTTTTGGCACAACATAATGAAGTAGTAGCGCTTGACATCATCCCTGAGAAGATCGATATGCTAAACAAGAAGATATCACCTATTGAAGATGTAGAGTTAGAAGATTACCTTAGTAATAGAGAGTTGGATTTTACGGCGACATTGGATAAAGAGAAAGCTTACTCTGACGCAGACTTTGTCATCATCGCCACTCCGACTGATTATGATGAGCAGTCAAACTACTTTAATACAAAGTCGGTAGAGTCGGTCATAAAAGATGTCATGAGTATCAATCCGGATGCGACGATGGTCATCAAATCGACTGTACCGGTCGGGTATACGAAACATATTCGAGAAGAGCTTGGTAGTGAGAACATCATCTTCTCGCCTGAGTTCCTAAGAGAGGGGAAAGCACTTCATGACAATCTTTACCCTTCACGTATCATCGTTGGTGAGAAGTCAGAGAGAGCAAAGGTATTTGCAGGTCTCTTAACGGAAGCTGCCATCAAAGAGAACATCGAGACACTCTTTACTGACTCTACGGAAGCTGAAGCAGTAAAACTCTTCTCAAACACATATCTGGCTATGCGAGTCGCTTACTTTAATGAACTAGACTCCTATGCAGCAGCACATGGACTAGATAGTAAACAGATCATCGACGGGGTGGGTCTGGACCCAAGGATCGGGACACACTATAACAATCCTTCATTTGGATATGGGGGCTACTGTCTACCAAAAGACACAAAACAGCTACGTGCGAACTATAAGGATGTACCAAACAGTCTTATCGGTGCTATCGTAGATGCTAACAGTACGAGAAAGGACTTTATTGCAGATAGTATCATCGCTAAGAGTCCGGAAGTCGTAGGTGTCTACAGACTGATCATGAAAAGTGGTTCAGATAACTTTAGAGCCTCTTCCATTCAGGGTGTCATGAAACGGATCAAAGCAAAAGGGATCGAAGTAGTCATCTATGAACCGGTACTTGAAGAGGATGAGTTCTTCCACTCAAAGGTGGTAAAAGACCTGGATGAGTTTAAGAAGATATCGGATGTGATAGTGGCCAACAGACTCTCAGAGAACCTAAAAGATGTCGAGGCGAAAGTCTATACCAGAGACTTGTTCGGTAGTGATTAAAGATGAAAGTCTTAGTCACAGGAACAGCCGGTTTCATCGGTTATCATCTTGCGAAGAAGCTGCTCGAGCGCGGTGATGAAGTCGTAGGTCTTGATAATATCAATGATTATTACGATGTGAACCTCAAATATGGGCGTTTACAAGAGCTGGGCATCGACAGAGAACAGATAGTAGAGAAGAAGTACACACTTTCATCAGCCTATCCTAAACACAGGTTCATCAAGTCAGACCTGGCTGATCGCGAAGGTATGGAGAGACTTTTCAAAGAGGAGAAGTTCGATGCCGTGATGCATCTGGCTGCGCAGGCAGGTGTACGCTACTCTCTGGAAAACCCGCACGCTTACATAGACAGTAATGTAGTCGGATTTATGAACATACTTGAAGGTTGTCGCCATCATGGTGTCAAAAACCTGGCATACGCATCGAGCTCTTCTGTATACGGACTCAACAAATCCCAGCCATTTAAGACTTCAGACACGACAGAACATCCGGTAAGCCTTTATGCGGCAACGAAAAAGTCCAATGAGATGATGGCACATACCTATAGCCATCTATATGGTATACAGACGACAGGTCTGAGGTTCTTCACGGTCTATGGACCATGGGGACGTCCGGATATGGCTCCGATGCTTTTTACCGATGCCATACTCGATGACCGTGCGATCAAGGTCTTTAATTTTGGGAAGATGAGTCGTGACTTTACCTATATAGATGATATTGTCGACGGGATAATAAAAGTCATCGATGACCCAGCTAAGTCAAATGATGAGTGGGATGCACAAGATCCGGAGATACAGAGCTCATCTGCACCATATAGACTCTATAATATCGGAAACAATGCTCCTGTAGCATTGATGAAGTTTATTGAGACGATCGAGGATGCCATCGGTAAGAAGGCAGAGAAAGAGATGCTGCCGATCCAGCCGGGTGATGTCGTATCGACCTATGCTGATACAAGTGGTCTGATCGATGATTTTGGTTATAAGCCAAACACAGAGTTGAGTCTGGGTGTCAATGAGTTTGTGAAGTGGTACAGAGAGTTTTATAAAATAGATAAGGAGAACGAAGGATGAAAGGTATTATATTAGCTGGAGGAAGTGGTACAAGGCTGTATCCTATAACCAAGGCTATCTCAAAGCAGTTGCTTCCAATATATGACAAACCTATGATCTATTATCCATTGTCTGTTTTGATGCTTGCGGGTATCCGTGAGGTGTTGATCATCTCGACACCGCAGGATATCGGACGATTTGAGGAGCTTTTAGGTGATGGCTCATCTTTGGGCATGCAGATAGAGTACGCTGTTCAGGAGTCTCCAAGAGGTCTTGCTGATGCCTTTATCATCGGTGAGAAGTTTATTGGTAGTGACAGTGTATGTCTGATACTGGGTGATAACATCTTCTATGGTCCTGGCTTGACACCAAGATTGGAAGAGGCGGCAAAAAGAGAGAGTGGTGCCACGGTGTTTGGCTACTATGTAAAAGACCCTGAGCGTTTTGGAGTAGTCGAGTTTGATGACGACTACAATGCGATCTCAATAGAAGAGAAGCCTGAAGACCCTAAAAGTCATTATGCAGTCACCGGACTCTATTTTTACGATAATGATGTAGTTGAGATAGCTAAGAACGTAGAGCCCTCAGAGCGTGGAGAGATCGAGATCACCTCGATAAACCAGGAGTATCTCAAACGAAAAAAGCTTCGTGTTGAGCTGATGGGAAGAGGATTTGCATGGTTAGATACAGGTACGCATGAGAGTCTTGCACAGGCTAGCTTGTATATTCAAAACATAGAGCAGCGACAGGGTTATAAAGTCGCTTGTATTGAGGAAGTCGCCTATTATAAGGGCTGGATCAACGGTGAACAGATGGTCGAGTTGGCTCAGCCATTGAAAAAGACAGAATATGGTCAATATATGTTGGAGATAGCTGCGGAGAACACGATAGAAGGACATCAGAAAAGATGACATTCATCAAGACAGAGATCCCTGATGTGGTGATTATCGAGCCTAAGGTATTTGGTGATGATCGTGGTTATTTTGTAGAGACGTTTAGGCAAGATAAGTTTGAAGAGGCTATTGGTCATAAAGTAGACTTTATTCAAGACAATGAATCAAGATCCTCGTTTGGTGTGTTTCGTGGACTACATTATCAGTTACCGCCTTTTACACAAAGTAAACTTGTACGTGTCATAGAAGGCACTGTCTTGGACGTAGCTGTCGATATCCGTAAGGGTTCACCGACCTTTGGACGACATGTAGCTGTCGAACTCTCGGGTGAGAACAAACGTCAACTCTTTGTGCCAAGAGGCTTTGCCCATGGCTTTCTTGTCACATCATCTAC
>JAUWRZ010000198.1 GCA_030610325.1 Sulfurimonadaceae bacterium
CCATAAATATCTGTCCCCGCTGGTAGAGGTGAGTCTCGTTAGGGGTGATGATAGTGATATCAGGTTCTGAGAGTGCACGACGGATCCTGGCCAGCGCCATGATACCACCGGCCCCGCCACCGACGATGACTATCTTACCTTTGGCATCTGAGGCCTGGCTCGGGGTGGTGAGTGTTGGAGTAGTGAGCAGTGCGGCAGCTATTGGTGATATAGCTATGGACTTTAGAGCATCGCGACGTGACATATCTTTGCTACTGGCATTCTCCAGATCAGTACGCAGTAGGTCGAGATGCTTTGTCGGGCTCATGGTCAGGTTCCTAATATAGGTCGATCTTACATCAGTGGTCCTGAGAAAAAGCTTGCTGTGCTTTGACTCAGGAGTCCTGATAGATACGTTCAAGCATCATCTGGATAGATGTCTTGCCGTTGTACTCGTTTTTATTGACAGTGTAGCTACAGGTCATCTTCCTGTCTGCTGGCATGTCCAACACTTGCCGGAAGGCAAGAAACTCATGAGGTCTGCGTTCATGAGGAGAGAGACGAAGGCTTATGCGACTATGGGAGCGGTCACTCCCAAACTGCTTTATGGTGAGTACATCAGCATTGTTTGCCAGGAAACGGGGACGGGGATTTGCCTCTCCGTATGGCTCAAAACGTTCCAGGATGGCTAAAAGGTCAAAATCGATGCTGTCGCCTTTGAGCTCTCCGAGGATATCTTCGGCCGGATAAAAATCAGCCGGGTCCAGACGTCTTGCATCTGCATTGATCGCTTTACGGAAGGCATCTACATCCTCTACGGCGAGAGAGAGACCTGCTGCCATCTTGTGTCCGCCAAACTTTTCGAGTATCGTCTCCTGTGCTTTGATAAGCTCATAGATACTGACATCACCGATGCTTCGGGCGCTTCCTTTTGCACGACCGTTCTCCACACTTAAGACGATCGCAGGTTTGCCAAAACGCTGTACCAGCCGGGCAGCGACGATACCTACTACACCTTCATGCCACTGCTCATTGGCAACGACGATGACGCTGTCGTCACTGTTGACAAGGGAGATGGCCTCTTCTGTCACCTCTGCTTCAGTAGCTTTTCGGAGTTGGTTTAGCTGGTCGAGCAGTTCAAACTGTCTAGCAGCCTGCTGCTCGTCTTGGGCTATTAAGAACTCAAGTGCTATAGAAGCATCTTCGAGTCTTCCTGCTGAGTTGATCCGGGGAGCGATCTGAAAACCTATGTCTTCAGAACTGATAGAGGAGCGATCGAGGAACTCCCGGAGGATGACGAATGCGGGACGACTGCTTCGCATCATCTGCTTCAGACCGGCCTGGACGATAGCCCGGTTGATACCGATAAGGGGCATGACATCAGCGATGACTGCCAGCGCGAGAAGTTCGAGATACTGACCCATATCGGTCTTCAGGCCAAGCTCTTTTTTTACCAGTGCCATCAGTAGCCAGGCGACCTGGGCTCCACAGATCTCTTTAAAAGGGTAGGGACATCCTGGCAGTTTCGGGTCGACGATGGCATAGGCATCGGGGAGGGTCTCAGAGGGAGTGTGATGGTCGGTGATGATGAGGTCTATACCGCGTGCTTTACAGATATCTGCCGCAGCAAATGCGTTGATGCCATTATCTACGGTGATGACAAGGTCGGCATCGACACGATCAAGGACAGAAGCAGATACGCCATATCCGTCGGTAAAACGGTTAGGGATGATGACATCAAGGGGGTAGGGTATCTGAGCGAAGAAGAGCGTCGTGAGTGCTGTCGAGGTGACACCATCGACATCATAATCACCGACGAGGGTGATATGTTCTCCATTACGAACAGCTTTAGCGATCCGTGCAGCTGCTTTGTCGGCATCTTGAAGCAGTGAAGGTGAAGGGATATCGCTTAGCTTGTCAAAGCCCTCACCAAAACGATCTTGCAACAGCTGGTGTAGACTTGCTTTGTCGAGCAGTGGTACCTCAGGAGTTTTCGGCATGTGCTAACGAGGCTTTCACAAAAGACAATATTGCAGGATTTGGTGTCTGCAGACGTGATGTGAACTCAGGGTGGAACTGTACACCCAGGAACCAGGGATGGTCGAGGACCTCTACTGCTTCGATAAGGCCATGTGACTCGCCTGTGACGATCATACCGGCTTTTTCAAGCTCTGCACGGTAGGTCGGGTTGGCCTCATAGCGATGGCGATGACGTTCGTGGATGACTTCCATCCCATCATAGGCCTCTCTGAGGTGTGAGCCCTCTTTCGTCTCACAAGGGTACTCGCCAAGGCGCAGTGTCCCGCCCATCGGTGATTGATGGGTCCGTAGCTCACTACTGCCTGACTGATTGATGAAGTTGTCTATGAGATAGACCATCGGGTGTGTCGTCTCTGTATCGAACTCAATAGAGTTGGCATCTTCATAGCCCAGGATATTTCTGGCATATTCGACCAGTGTCAGCTGCATACCCAGGCAGATGCCGAGGTAAGGGACTTTGTTGATACGTGCATATTCGATGGCCTGTATCTTGCCTTCGACACCGCGTGAACCAAAACCACCGGCGACAAGGACGGCGTCACAGTCATTGAGTAGGCTCTCTGCTCCTCTGGTCTCGATATCTTCACTATCGACCCAGCAGATATTGACTTTGGTATCAAGATGGGCACCTGAGTGGATCAGTGATTCGATCAGTGATTTGTAGGACTCTTTTAGCTGGAGATATTTACCGACAAAACCGATGGTGACGAGTTTGGTAGGTGCGACGATCTTCTTGACCAGTGAATCCCACTCCTGCATATCGGGAGTGATCTCACCGAGCTCAAGCTCTTTGGCTATGGGTGCAAGGATGTTCTGCTGTAGAAAGCTCATCGGTACAGCATAGATAGTCGGTGCATCGAGGGCTTCGATGACGCTGTCTTGAGTGACATCACAGCTCAACGCCAGTTTCTTTTTGAAAGTCTTCGGTAAAGGGCCTTCTGAACGGGCGATGATCATCTGCGGGGTGATACCGATACGACGTAGCTCCTGAACAGAGTGCTGTGTCGGTTTACTTTTATGCTCTCCGGCAGCTTTGATATAGGGGATGAGGGTGACATGGATGAAAAAGGTCCCAGCGACTTCGTCATCGTGTTTCATCTGACGGACAGCTTCGAGAAATGGCTGACCTTCGATATCACCGACAGTACCACCGAGCTCGACGATCAGGATCTCATGTCCTTTACCTGCCTTCTTGATACGGTCGACGATCTCACCTACGATGTGGGGGATGACCTGGATAGTCTGGCCGAGGTAGCCGCCCGCACGTTCGCGTTCTATGACCGAAGAGTAGACTTGACCAGTCGTGAAGTTACTGGTCTTAAGGTAAGAGGTATCGAGAAACCGTTCGTAGTTTCCGATGTCGAGGTCTGTCTCTGCTCCATCTTTGGTGACAAAGACCTCTCCATGCTCGAGTGGACTCATCGTTCCCGGGTCTACATTGATATAGGGGTCTATCTTCAACATCCCTATGTGTTTTCCGGAGTGATTGAGCAGGGCACCGACGCTTGCTGCCGTGATGCCTTTTCCAAGACTGCTTAATACACCACCGGTAACAAAAATATATTTAGTCATCAGACTGTCCTTTTGAGAGGCTTGAGATTCTTTAAGATTCGATCATAGTCTTGTGATTGATTCAGCAACAGCCAATAACTGTGAGTATCGTATCGTCATGCTTATCTTTATGGGACGTTATTATATACTATGCTCACTTATGGATACCTCTGATGCTCTGAACATTCTCAGGAGCCTGTGGTTGTACTGAGTATTAACTGTAAAAAGAAGCACTTTGGAAGAAGCACTTTATTATGTAGCGGCTGCTCTGGGTATCTCAGTCGTTCTCAATCTTATCTTGAAAAAGTTCGGTATCTCTCAGATCATCGGCTACATCATCACCGGTGTACTGCTGGTCTATCTCTTTGATCTACGCCATATGACAGATTCGCATACCCTGGAGATGATCGGTGAGTTCGGTATTGTCTTCTTGATGTTCACCATCGGTCTGGAGATGTCGCTGGAGAAGATGGGCTCGATGAAAGGCGATGTCTTTGGAAACGGGTTGTTACAGGTAGGTATTACCGCCGTGATAGTCTATGTGATCTCACACTATCTTTTTACGGTCAACTTCAAGTCTTCATTGATCATCGCACTGGCCTTCTCCCTCTCCTCCACAGCGGTAGTGCTAAGCTATCTTAAGGCTTCCAAAGAGATCTATCTACCTTACGGTCAGCGTTCTACAGGGATCTTGATCTTTCAGGATATCGCCGTTATCCCTATTTTGTTGCTGATCGGTTTTTTAAGTACGGAGGGGCTGAGCCTTCAGGAAGTATTGATCGATACGGCACTTAGTGCGATCATCGTCATCGGCTTGCTTTTTGTAGTAGGTAAGCGAGTGATGGCATGGCTGCTTCACTTCTCGGCTGAGAGTGGCGAAGAGGAGCTCTTTCTGGGCTCGGTACTGATCATCGTCATCGGGGCTTCGCTCTTTGCGCACTTCTTCGGGTTCACCTATTCACTCGGTGCTTTTGTAGCCGGGATGATCATCGCAGAGACAAAGTATTTCCATAAGGTCGAGGCAGATATCGCTTCCTTTAAAGACCTGCTGCTCGGGACTTTCTTTGTGACGGTGGGGATGAAGATCGATTTGCTCTTCTTTATTGGACATATTGGTGAGATAATAGGCTTGTTGATCGCGGTGCTGGTGCTAAAAAGTGTTATCATCTATGGGGTGATAAGGCTGGGTTCGCCTAATTCGGTCGCGATGAAGACTGCACTGGCACTTTCCCAGGTGGGTGAGTTCTCTTTTGCGATCTTTACCCTGGCGAGCGCCGGAGAGCTGTTGGACCCATCACTGGAGCAGATCCTTGTCCTGA
>JAUWRZ010000189.1 GCA_030610325.1 Sulfurimonadaceae bacterium
AGAGAAACATACCACTGACATGCAGTATCTCTCCGAAAGAGTCGAACTCGTACTTCTCCCACTGCTCTTTGACAATGGATAGCAGGAGCGCATACTCATCCTCTTCGAGTCCTTTGTAGTGCCATAGCCGTTGCCAGGCCGGTAAAGTATCATCAACGAGGTATTTGCAGCTATCAAGACTCTCTGTAAGTTGTTGTCTGTCAATATAGCCTTTACTGAAATGGTCACTCCAGAGCCTCGGTGATAAGATGACATCATACAAGATGGAGTATTTCTCAGCGACTTTGAGCATTGGGTTGTTCATGGCATCCTGTCCATACTCATTAGCATCCATGTAAGCCCGATCCATAGAGAGATAGCCTATCTGTCTCAGGTCAGCTGCCTGAATAGCCCCGCTTTTTAGCTCAAAGGAGAAGATACAAAAGAGTTCTATGACCTCTTTCATTATCTCTTTGATGACGAGAAACTTGCTGGGGAAGTCCTTTAGAAAGAACTCAAGGTCCAGCAGTGTCTGATAGAGATGTCTGAGATCACCATATCCGGCTTTATGGAAGAGGCCCAGTATGAGTTCTTTGCGTGTATTGATGATCCATCGTGCTGAGTCTGTCGACATCTTTTTTATGAAGGAATCAAAAGCAGAGGAGATATCATTCTCTACTTGCAGGCTTTTGCCGACGAGTTTCTCGGTAAGCTCTGTATAAAGCTCTCTGTCCAACTCATCACTGTTGGCGATGATGATAGACTTTAGCCCCTCCTGCTCGACAAAAGCGTGGATATAACCAAGAAGGCTTTTTGTCGCTAACGTACTTCTCTCCATATCATCAAATACAAGGATATAGGTGCCGGCGCGATCATTGGCCAGTATATCAGTGATAGTGCTTCGGAGTCTTCTTCTGTCTGAGCGATGGGTATCAAAGTCGATCTTTAGTTGATGATAGATCTGGTCATCGATCTCGTTTAGGGATGTCACACCGTATAAAGAAGCATAGAGGACCTTGACTCGTCTGTCTGTGTACTCTTGGAAGAACTTTTTGACAAACCATGTCTTACCGCTTCCTTTTCCTCCGGTCAGCATCACGGCAAACCCGGTCGATTCAGGCAGAGAGAGATGAAATCTTAAGTACTCTTCTATATGACTGTTTGGCACGATCTTTTACCTTTTGGAGGTCGATTTGGAAATTTATTATGACATATTTTAACGGTATGTTCACTTCGATGAGCTGATATAAGCCAGGGGTGCCAGGATGGCGAACAGAAGCGGTTGATGTATTAGATAGATAGCCAGGCTATGTCGTCCTAGCCACGTGATCTTCTCAATGACTTTCGTCTGCGGAAGTATGATCTTCTGCAGACAACCGTGATGCATGATGAAGATCCCTATCAGTACTACACCAAACCATGGGATGAACGGGGCCAGGTCCTCCGTATGATGCGGGGGTAAGTGCAGAGGTATCTGAAGCAGCTCAAAGAGTGGGTACATGCTCAGTGTCTTAGTAGTATAAAGGGTGATGATGAGAACACCCAAAGCCCCGGAAATATTTGGTATGCGGGTAAAGAGTGGACCGATGAGTGATGCGACAAATATCATATGTAGTACACCGAAATAGATCCAGCTGTGTGGAAAGATGAGGTAGGTGACGATAGAGATAGCGGTAGATGCCATGGCCAGAAGAGCAAGACGTCTTATATGCTTCTGTTTGTCGTACCTGTTCGCATAGACAAGATAGAGACTCATCCCCACCGCTGACATGAACAGTACTACGATAATAGTACGAAGATAGATCCAAAACGGCACCTGAGTCGTATCTGTCTCAATAAAACCAAAGTGATGAAGGTCATAGGTAAAGTGAAAGAGCACCATCAAGACCACACCCAGAGCGCGGTAGAGATCTAGTGCCAGTAGTCTGTTTTGCATCTAGTCTTGCCTTGATAATAGGAGTCGTTTACTGATGAGTGGCTCCAGCAGTGTGCTTGAGTATAGCTGTTTTGGGCTGACTAGGACTCTTTTATAAAGCCGTTCTTCATACATCGCCTTATAAGCACGTTTGGACTTTACAGAGAGATAGGATAGGTCGATAAGTCGCATCACATCGTCCGTATTGTCTATGAGGTCTGCAAATATCTTTTTTATACGTTTATCGGGTATGCTAAGTCTCGTGGCAAACTCTTCAAAGTCCTGCAGTGTCTCATAGCCGAGTGCTTTATAAGAGATCGTTTCGTAGTCGTCGGTAAAGAGGTCCATAGCCATATCGTGATCATCGACATGATAGCGAGTAAAGAGCACATCATAAGAGGGGGCAAGGACTCTGTCAGAACGACCTTGAGGGAAATAGAAAGAGAAGTTCTTTAAATGCGCATCACCGTTGCCGATGAGGTAGTTGAGTAGGACCCGTCTAAAGAGCTCTTCGAGAGCAGGGCGGTAAGCCGGGACATATTGCTTTATAGCTTGGGCACACTGCTCATAACTACTTGCGTATTTATAGTTCTTGTCATGGCTCTCTGGAGTGTACTGCAAGGCAGAGGCAAGGTCCTCCTGATCAAGTCTGTTTTGGAAGTCACTGGTTTGATCAAAACGTCGTGTGATGTAGGCAAGTTCGCCATTACTAAACTCTATCAGTGCGGATAAAGCAGTGTCTATCTTAAATACCTGCCTGGATATCTGCATACTGATGTGTTCATTGGCTACGATGTCATCAATATTTTTTAAAGTACTTCCTGAAGGTAGTGGTTTTAAGATGTACTGACCGTTTTTGGTGGCCGGTTCGAGTTCTCCTGTTGTCTCAGAAAAACGCAGTGATATCTTGTCTTGTACCCCAGATATGGACATGGAGGTGTGTAGCTCCTGTCGTTTGGCATAGAACTCTTTTTTATCAAAGCTAAGAGACTTGATTTTCCGACTATTAAACAGCTCTTTTGAACAGCTTGGGCAGTATTGCAGAGACTGTTGGATCGGCTTTAGACATCCATAGCAGTTCATACGTTCTTCTCTCTCACGGTGATCGAGCCGATGGCGTCTTCACCGGCCGTCTTTAGTAGTCGGGTAAAGTGGTCATCCTCATCAATCCGAAGGGTTCGACACTGCATCTCTTTTACATCTCCTTCTGCCAGCATATTGAAAAAAAATGCAAACAATATTGTGGAGGTAAAGGGTCTTTCAGATAGAGGAAACGCTACAGATATGGGACGTGCATCATATGCTTCCAAATACTCAGGAAGATAGTGGAAACTGTAGATGCCGTCGTCACCTTTGCTGATCTCCCCTATTAGTACTTTGTCCCTGTAAATATCTCCTGCTTGCATCTATCTACCTCTCTTTGACTTTGACATCCAGCTCAAGTCCCAGGTAGTCTAATACCTTAGTGAGTGTCTTGATGGTCTGATTTCCCTTGCCCTGTTCTAGGTTGGAAAGTGTAGCGATACTAATATCTGCATAGTCCAGCACTGTCTCCTGACTGATCTTCAGCTCCCTACGACGCTGCGCTATCTTTTGACCAAGATACTCTTGAGTAGTCATCAGTAGCCTCCATAGTAATATGTTTTATTTATAATATATTATAAATATGTGCTATTTTAGCATCTTTTAGTCTATACCTCAAGGAGTATTTATAATAAACTATAAGTTGTACTGCTATGTATGCAGTTTTATATAAGAGAGAATATCTATTGTTTACCTACTTTTATTCAAATCTCATATCAAATAGAGCTTTCTTTTTTATGATGCTATTGGGGTGGGACTATGGTGTTAGATGACTTGCCTTGTCCCCATTTCTTCAATGAGGCATCTCTACAAGATCTCCTTTACCTTTTTTAGTTGTGTCATAGACCATCTCATAATAGTGGTTGCCATCGTATGTGAACTCCTGTATGGTCTCCAGTCCCAATTTTCTTTTATGGGCGGCATAAGACCTTGGGTTTGACTTGTTTACAAAAGTGACCAGAATAGGATACTTTTTAGCCATGTTCTCTCTTGCGAGATCAAAGAGTTGCTCCAGTACGCCACTGCCCCTAAGACGCTTATCGACACAGACCGGTCCATACTGATATGAGTTCTCTACACTTAGTCTCTGACCCAGATACTCCAGATGGTGTAGCTCTTTTATCATCTGTTCAAACATAGGCCATCGTGACCAGTAGTGCCATGAAGCGGACATGACATAGGCGATGACTTCATCCTCATCGACTGCTATAAAGAGGCCTTGCTCTTTTTCGATCAGTTCACTCAACTGCTCTTTATCAAAAGCTGTAGTCACAAAACCATCTGGCTTGTCCTCCTCTTTGATAGAGTCTATCTGATATCTACGGTGCAGTCTTAAGACCTTCTCTATATCCTGGAGTCTCGCTATCTTAAGTCGCATCTTCTTCTCCTTTGTCTTGTCGATAGAGTGCTTTCATCATCACTATGGTCGCTTTGTCTTTCTCATTTCCACGCTCGTTCAGGTGATCGATTATCATCTCAAATCGCGCCTGGTCAAGGTGCTGACCAAACTTGAACTTCGCCCGTTTCTCACGGATCGAGATCTTGACGACCGCTGTAAGGGCTAAGACCTTATCGTAGGCCTCCTCTTCAAGGGGCCTGTGATTCCCCTCAGGCTGTAGCTTTTCCATAAGCAGTGTCAGGACTTTTATCTTCTCAGCTTTCTCTTCTACTATCTCGGCGACACCATCGATGATGACTGATCTGAAAAACTGTGTCGCAGGGCAGGCCAGTCCCTCTGTGGAGCTGAAATATGACTGTATCATCGAATGCTCCTCGACGATGCTGAGGGAGACATTGGGATCGGACCTGATCACGCTCATCTTTCGCCCACCATGACTCCCGTGAAAATAGACAGCACCATCTCCATAGACAAAGTTGACAGGGACGCTATAGGGCATACCATCACGACTAAGTGCCAATGTCCCGTATTCGACCGTATGCAATAACTCTTCTATGATGTCCTCATCGATTATCTCAAATATCTTCTTCATGCTCTTCCTTAAGCTAACTATTTGTGTTACTATATCAGCGATCTGTATCTGTCACAAGAGCCAGATGATAAA
>JAUWRZ010000176.1 GCA_030610325.1 Sulfurimonadaceae bacterium
AAGAGTCTGCTTCTAAACAAGACTCAGGCAGCACAGGTATCTAAAGTGGCAAAAGCCAAGCTTACGACTAAACTTTTCCGTACCTTTATCATCGACAGGGATGGTAAAAGAGTAGGACACGCAGTCTTGCTTAATGAGACCGTACGGACCAAAAATGCAGCAGTGCTGTACCTCATCGGTGCGGAAGGTGACATCAAAGCGATCGAGATCATCGCCTTTAATGAACCGCCGGAATACATCCCAGCTTCACATTGGATAGAGCAGTTCAAAGATAAAAGTATCAAAGATGAACTGCGTGTAGATAGAGATATCCCCACCATCACTGGGGCTACGATGTCAGCAAGAAACATCGCTGATGGTGCCCGTGTCGCATTGGCGTTGTATGAGACGGTACTAAAGAGATGAAGTTCACACTAAGCAATGATCATCAAAAAGACAGAGTGATGAACACCCTGCTTACCGGACTGATGATCTTCATCCTGCTATTTTTAGGCTTTGACCTACTCTTCAGATCTGAACAGACCGGTCTCACCTATACTACGATGTACACTACACTCTTTGGGGATGAAGAGGCGTTTTTGGACCCACTCCCCTTCAGCTCTCTGCTGGAGATGCTCCATGCCGACACTTTTTTTGCCATGATGCTCCTGCTTACACTCGGTGCGGTCTATGGTCGTGTGGCACGCTCTAAAATCGCAAGAGTGATATTGATCAATATTACTATGTTAAGTGCCCTTCTTAGCATCATCACACCACTACTGGCTTACTACTACTCGCCCCTGTTCATCTGGCTCTGGCTTATCACACTGTTTACCTGGCATACCGGTGCTGTCGCCATGTCATTGATATCGCTTTGGAGGCTACACCGTCCATGAAAGCAGCTTACCGTTATAGTGTCGCCTACTTCTCACTCTTTGGCCTGATACTTCTTTTGAGTGGTCTATGGTTGTTTGGACTGAAGATCGGATTTACTCCTGATGCAGTCTCAGCTTACTATCTGGGATCGGCAGAAATGTTTACCCAGCCTAAAAGTACACATGGCCTACTTGAGATAGCCGTGCCGCATCTGGGTGCGATGGGTCTGTTTATCATGGTAAGTGCCCATTTTCTTATCTTTGTACCCAAAGAGAGACGACGTCATGCACTAGCGCTAAGCATTGCACTTTTTACTACTGCACTGTTAAACATCTTCGCACCCTTTGCGATCATCGCAGGTCTTCACAGCTTCATATGGATAAAGCTTATCTCACTTATAGCACTACAACTTTTGGGACTCCATCTGCTCTGGGTCATCTTTAGCGAAGCCTTTAGGACACTCTATCACCATCGTGAGATCTGACACCCTACGTCCCGGTCAAACTAAACGCCTGCGTATATCTAGCCATATTTTTTTCGATCTTATGACCTTTTGCAGTGATAAGTAGATAGCCGACCTTAAGCGTATCTAAAAACTTGATAGCCTCCGACCTAGGCATGACTGATGCAGCAGTCGCATAAGCATCCAGGTCACTGTTACGTGACTGTCCGACCAGGGTAATAGATGCAAACTCATGCTGGGAACGTTTACGCTTTGGGTCTATGAGATGGTTGTTTCTCTTCTCCTTGACATAACGACGATAGTTCCCACTTGTAGAGATAGCCATGTTTGGTAGACTTGTCTTAAAAGATGCTATCGTCCCTTCAGAAAAGGGATCCTGGATATTTACCGTACAAAGATCTAGGCAGCGGATATCACCACTGGCTGCAATACTACCCCGCTCTATGCCATCATGATGATAAAGCTCAGCTACTTTGTCGACCGCATACCCTTTTCCCATACCACCCAGATCGATCGTCACTCCCGTTCCTAAAGAAGCACTCTGCTCACTAAATGCGATAGCACTGTTATTGATCAGTGCCAGATCCAACTCACGCTCATCCGCCAAACGTTCATCTTCGCCAAAGTGGTAGATGTCTTTGGTGATCGAACCGACGGTGATGTCAAAATAGCCGTTCGTCTGGGCATAATAGCGCTGACTTAACAGAAGTGCTTCATAAGTCTCATAAGAGATACTGACGCTCTCACCATGGTTTAGACGGTAGACCTCTGCTGTGGGTGCGTAGCTCGAAAGTGCCATCTCAATATCATGGATACGCTCAAATCCTTTTTGGATCCACCTTGCTTGAGTCACAGGAAGGGAGATAGTGACCAGTGTACCCATATGCATCTGGGTACGTGAGAGCATCGATTCAGTAGCACTGAGTGAGAGAGTAAGGATCAGAGAAAGAGAGAAAGCCTGTAGTAGTCTGAGACCCATCGTATGCTATTTCCTGTTAGCGCTAATGATCTCAAGCAACCTTTTGGGATCATCTATGACGTGGTCACCCTCACCCTCTATACTAAATCCCCAGGTCACAAAGACACCGCTGATCCCGGCATTGACGGCTGCTTCCATATCTTTGGAGTTATCGCCGATCATCCAGGCGCTGTCACGACCATGTTCAAATCCGAAGCCCTGCAGGATCTGATGCAACATCTCTCTGTCAGGTTTTGGGTTCTCGACCATATCTGCACCGATGATCCAGGTAAATCGCTCTGCTACTCCCAAGTGAGTGAGCATACGTCTGGCAAACTTACTTGGGGCATTAGTCGCCACTGCCAACCGGATATCCTCCTCCTCAAGCTTTTCAAGCAGTGTCCTCACACCATCATAAAGCCTTGGGTTCTGAACACACTGCTCATGATAGTGCTCCTCGAAAAGCAGCTTGTCACGATCATGATAGAGATCAGTCCCATAAAAGAGTTTGGGGAGGTTACGCTGATGACGGTTGATGGCCTCGACAACGAACTCACTAAGCAGCGGTCCCAACCCGTGATGTGCTTGCCTGACATGGTTGATGGAGGTCGTAATATCATGTTGCGAGTCTATCAGCGTCCCATCCATATCAAAGATGACTACTTGCATGTCTGATCCCCTTTTATATGTCGTCTCTCATTCACTTTTAAAGTCGCATCTCTCTCGCTCCTCAAGTTTTACTTGGGAGTGCATATAGCAGTCTTAATACTTGTCTCGTCTTCAAATATTCAGGATTCATTACCAAGTAAGACTTGGGAGCGAGACAGAGACTTAAATACTAATATCTTATCCTAATAACCCTGCTCTGCGATAAACGCTTCGTAGACATACATCTCCTCATCAGAGACAGTCCCACTCTTCTCATCGACTTGCTTCTTCTCTTCAGCCAAGCTATTCTCTTCACTCTCGCACTCTTCTAGCTCTTTACTCACTGCACTCTTCTTTCATCTCGGTCATAAACTCCAGATACTCTTTGTCATTGGCCTGATCGATCTTATTGAAATCTTCCAGAGTATACTCTTTGAAGATCTTATCGTCTATACATTCACAGTGACTCGTATTATGCTCTTTCATACAAGCTTCGAGCACCTGCGCTTTATCACTCTCCTGCCAGCTAAAATACTTGTTATAAAACGGCATGAAGGCCCAGATCGCAAAACCGACTGTAAGGACGATGTTGGTAAGGTATTCCTTTTTTTTCGTGACCATATAACGCCTGATATCATAGATGATAAAGATCAGGAAGATGACCTCAAGGACTATCGTAAACCAGTCACTCTCGTAAAACGCTATTAATGCATCAAACATACTTTACACGATCACAATGATATTTTTATCTTCTACTCTTTTTGATTCTGGGTTCATCTTTGATATTTGCCTTGAGATTTTTCGACATTATACCTTTGTAGCATTATGCTTAGGTGAGGGATGTTTGGATCTTCATCACTGATAGCTATACCTACTCGTCACTCTTTCAAAGCTTGAGACCGGTACAGTCATACACTCTTTAGTAATCCCAACCCAAGAGCTCTGATCTCTTTCGCTCTGTGGAAATGGAATGTCTTATAGCCTTTTGTGGCTGGCTCCAAAAGGTAGATGTTTTTTGTACTCTTGCCTAAAAAGGTCTGAGTCTGGTTGTAGATGAGCAGTCTCACAGATTTCTCAAACATCTCCAGTACGTTTAAGGTCTTGAAAAAGCTATCCGGCATGACATTATGAAAAGAGTTCTTACCCAGTACATCGACAGCCAGGACATCCTCATAGACTGCTTCATCAATACCCAGGTTCTCAGAGAGAAAACCATCGCCATAGACATCACCATCTATGATGTGCTCTTCAAATATCCCAGGTATTGCCATCGTAGCAAGGACAGCGTCTTTGATGTAGATATCATCAGATGCATCAAAGACTCTTTTGTGACCGTTTCGCAGGTTCGTTGCAATAAGCTTGAGCGCTATCTCCGTCTCGCCCATCTTCTTCCCTTTAAACATACTGTCAAAGATGCCGGCTATCTTGTCGTTATCGACCACTGCATTTCCCGAAAAAGAGAACTTTATCCAGTTAAACATGCCGGAAAAACGTTCGATATGTTCAAATACCTCCTCTTCTCTCATGCCTATGGCGATGCAGGCACCGATTATGCCGCCCATACTTGTCCCGACTATCTCACCAGGCACTAGATACTCCTGCTCAAGATCATGCAGTACACCCAGATGGGCGATGCCTAATGCACCTCCACCGGAGAGGACCAACGTAAACTCTTCTGTTTGGATATTTTTGATCATACAGGATTATACACTGAGCATGATACATCTTCGGCCTTTTAGGCTTTCT
Organism: Sulfurimonadaceae bacterium; assembly: GCA_030610325.1. Classification (GTDB taxonomy): domain Bacteria; phylum Campylobacterota; class Campylobacteria; order Campylobacterales; family Sulfurimonadaceae; genus BB26. The sequence continues at coordinate 4,671 of JAUWRZ010000176.1, forward strand.
TCGTTAACATACACTCTACACTGAGATAAAAGGTCCATCATGGGAAGCTGCGCATACGTACCTCCAGTAGTCCGTAAGAAACAAGAGATCGTCGAGTTGGCGATCGAGCTCGAAGAGATGGGTGAGCTAGATCTCTTTGTCAAGCTTGTACTCGAATATGATATCCTCGACTTCTATGAAGATAACAATGCCTCTATCACGAAAGAGTTGAGTGAATGGCTACAGACAAAAGCTCACAGCTGACTTTCATCACCTTCCTATATTTACAAGGACTAACGTCCTCTGAGTTGATTCGCTATACTTCCACATCAATATCATCAGCTTAGCTGATAAAGGTAGCACCTTAGAGAGTTACCGACCATAAAGATATCTAATATATATCTAGCCCCTCTACACAACAACCAAACGATCATGAAGGAGATCAATGCAACGACTTGTGATAAAAGTTGGAAGTGCAGTCTTGACAAATAACAACAACATAGCCAAAGAGCGGATGATAAACCTCATCTCTCTGATAGCAAAACTTATAAAAAGATATGATGTCGTCCTGGTCACCTCGGGTGCGGTCGCGGCAGGTTATTCGACACTGAAA
>JAUWRZ010000263.1 GCA_030610325.1 Sulfurimonadaceae bacterium
CGGTCACCCATCCGGATATGACCCGCTACTTTATGATGATCCCCGAAGCTTGTCAGCTGGTCTTACAGGCGGCTTCCATCGCAAAGGGACAGGAACTTTTTATTTTGGATATGGGTGAACCGGTGAACATCATCGATCTCGCCAGACAGATGATCCGGCTCTATGGCAAGACAGATGAGATCGCTATTGAGTATAGTGGTCTGCGTCCGGGAGAGAAGATGTTTGAAGAGCTGCTTATCAGCCAAAATGAGCAGAAGACGCGGTACGAATCGATCTTTGTCACCAACCCGACCTATTATGATATCGAAGCGTTAAACAGGGATATAGAGAGCTTAATAGAGACAGAAGGTAAGTTGATACAACTAAAGAAGATCGTACCGGAGTTTGAGCATCATCCTTAAAAGGGCTCGTGTGTTCTGTGCCATTTCAAAGCCCAGTGCAAGTGAGAACTACTAGGCTAAAGCCTGATGCAAGACTTTTCACTAAATGAAAATCTGTGAAATCGCGAATCCTACAGTCTTAAAAGATCATTGAAAAATCAAAATCCATTTTACAGGTCTCAAATCTAAAAACAAAGTGTTCATCTGTTAATTCCCTTTTTAGATCATACTTTCCAGCTTCAAAGGCATAGACCTGTGCACTTTTTGTCAGTGGGTCGACAATGATATAATAAGGGACTTTAGCATCTTCATAGAGAGCATATTTCTTTGTACGGTCTTTATCTTTTGTTGATGGTGATAAGACCTCAAAGACAATACTCGGTGTCTGGAGTAACTTGATATTGCTCTTTATCTCACCACACACGACTAAGTTGTCAGGTTGGACCACCGTATCTTCGGTGATCTGCCAATCCACAGGTAACAGTGCTTTGCAACTCGCACACTCTTTTAAATCGTTATGTAGTTCGACGGCAATCTTTTGAGAGATGTCCTGATGTTCAATACTTGGAGATGGAGCCATGGCATATGGGATCCCATCGATGATCTCCCATTTCCCCTCCCATTGTACATAGTCATCATAGGTATAATGGGGTAAAAAAGCTTCAGCTAACGACATGGCATCTCCTTTAGAGTATTATAACTCAGTTTTCAGCACGGCACCGTTAGAAGCATTCGAGACCAAGAGGCTGTAGCGCTTGAGCCATTTGGAAGTGATCTCTTTTTTGTGAGGTCTCCATGCTGCTCTACGCTTCTCGAGCACATCATCAGCGACATGAAGCTGAAGCAGATGCGTATCGACATCGAGTTCGATCTCATCACCATCTTCTATCATCGCGATGAGTCCACCCTCAGCGGCTTCCGGACTGACATGCCCGATAGAAGCGCCACGGGTAGCTCCGGAGAAGCGACCATCTGTGATGAGTGAGACACTCTGTCCAAGTCCCATTCCCATTATGAGTGAAGTCGGTGCTAACATCTCCTGCATTCCTGGGCCACCTTTAGGACCTTCGTAACGGATGACGACGACATTGCCAGCTTTGACTTTTTGACTGACGATCCCGGCAATAGCTTCCTGCTGAGAGTTAAAACAGACAGCAGTCCCTGTGAACTGGCGCATGTTAGCATCGATACCGGCTGTCTTGACAACGGCACCCTCTTCAGAGAGGTTTCCAAACAAGATAGAGAGTCCGCCTACTTTGGAGAACGCGTTCTCGTTGGTATGGATGATATTGGTATCTTTGATCTCAGCATCTGCGATACGTTCACCCAGTGTCTCGCCTGTTACCATCTTGGCATCAAGGTGGAGGACACCACCTCTACGGCTGACCTCTTTCATGACCGCATTGACACCGCCGGCACGGTTGATGTCGTCCATATGGACAGTACTCAGAGAAGGAGAGATCTTGGCGATATGTGAGACGTTCTCAGAGATCTCATTGATCATCTTTATATTGAACTCGACTTCTGCTTCTTTAGCGATGGCAAGCATATGTAAGACAGTATTTGATGAACCGCCCATAGCCATATCTACGACAAAAGCGTTATGAATAGCTTTCTCATTGAGATAGTTACGCATATTGTATTTTGGATCATCAGCTTTTGCCATCTCTACGACACGTTTAGCAGCTATCTTGACCATCTCGATACGTTGGGGAGTCATCGCAAGGACGGTACCATTACCCGGCAGTGCGACGCCCATCGCTTCACAAAGAGTGTTCATGGAGTTGGCGGTGAATATCCCAGAACATGAACCGCCGCTTGGGCAGGCTTCACACTCTATCTCATAGAGCTCTTCATCACTCATCTTTCCTGCTTCATGCTCACCGACGGCTTCAAAAGCGGTAGCAAGGTCTATTGGTGTCCCATCTTTTTTATGACCGGCAGGCATCGGGCCACCGGAGATGAAGACGGTAGGGACATTGACACGTAGTGCACCCATAAGCATCCCCGGTACGATCTTGTCACAGTTTGGGATACAGACCATCGCATCAAGCTTGTGTGCGTTCATCACGGTCTCGATGGAGTCAGCGATCAGCTCACGGCTTGGAAGGCTGTAAAGCATACCGTCATGCCCCATAGCGATACCGTCATCGACACCGATAGTATTAAAGACAAAAGGTACACCGCCTGCTTCACGGATGGCCTGTTTGACGATCTCTCCGTACTCATGAAGGAAGAAGTGTCCCGGGATGATATCGATATAGCTGTTGGCGATACCGATGAATGGTTTGTCAAAATCCTCATCTTTGAGCCCTGTCGCTCTAAGTAGACTTCGGTGTGGTGTTCTGTCGAACCCGCGTTTTATAGTGTCACTACGCATAAAAGATCCTCGATTGTATTATTATGGCGATTATATCTAATTCTATGTGATGTATTTAGCTCTGGTATAAAATAGTAGGGATATATAGTAGCGGATCAAAGGTCTTGAGCTATTTTTTGCATATAGAAGGATGTGAATAGATGGCTATTCTCAGAATTTCCTTTTTTTTGCTGAAATACTTTACATGCAAAATATTTTTTGCTATACTTCCGGCTCAACAACCAAATGCGGGAATAGCTCAGTGGTAGAGCACGACCTTGCCAAGGTCGGGGTCGCGAGTTCGAACCTCGTTTCCCGCTCCATTATAATTATAAACTGTGAAATCACTCACGATGCCCGGGTGGCGAAATTGGTAGACGCAGGGGACTTAAAATCCCCCGGTAGCAATACTGTGCCGGTTCAAGTCCGGCCCCGGGCACCATTGATATGAAAGATAACTGGTGCCATCGCCAAGTGGTAAGGCCGCAGCCTGCAAAGCTGCTATCCCCAGTTCAAATCTGGGTGGCACCTCCAGTTTTATTATTATAAAACAACTACATGTGGATCTTTGGCAGAGTTGGTCGAATGCACTGGTCTTGAAAACCAGCGAGGGTTATACCTCCCAGAGTTCGAATCTCTGAGGGTCCACCATTTTTTTACACAATCCCCTTATTTACAGTACTTACAGAGATTTTTAACAACCTAAAACCATGTCTATATTTTTATAACTCGCCGGTCTACTTTATCTGTATTTTGTATTTTTTGACTGATTTTGGTCGCATATTTGTCGCACTCTTTTTTAGTACTATATGTAATTAAAATCATTGACATGTCAATATGAATCATGAGAAGCTGTTAAAAACAAGAGAAAATCTGAGGTTAGTGTTTGAGGTTTTACTTGTGCCAATAAAGCACCTTGAATATGAGTTATTGGCTACAATATTTTACTAACTAAGTGGTTTATACCCAAGTATGATTACATATATAGCAGCGCCAGTTTTCTTTCGCACTACCTGTTAACATTTCTGTATCTTCTGAGCCACACTTTGGACAAATTATCGGCTCCAAATCTTCGTCAGCATGACTATTAGAGTTGCTACTTGCTCTACTTGCCATAACAATAACAATAACTATAATGATTACACCAAAAAGAGCTTCCATTACAAATCTCACTTTACTAAAAATTTTATGACCTAACTA
>JAUWRZ010000195.1 GCA_030610325.1 Sulfurimonadaceae bacterium
ATCTTGATGGAACGCTAGCGGCAGAGAGCTTTGTCGCAGAGGTCACACTCACCATGGGTGCACTCAAACGCGGACAGTTCAGTGACAGTGCAAAGAGTATCGTCGGAGATATCCAAGTATTGGACCTTGGTCTATCACGTAGACTGTACGAGAAAGAGAGTGACTGGCAACTGCTTGAGCAAGACGACCTTCGACTCCCACTGCGCCAGAACGCTTCGAGCCATAAAGGAAGCTATGGTCATCTTGCTCTTCTTTGTGGAGAGAAAACGGGTGCAGCAGTACTGGCTGGCAGCGCTGCACTTCGATTTGGTGCCGGACTGGTCACGCTGATGAGCAATACTGATGTGCAGATCCCCCATGAGTTGATGCAGTCACACCTGCTACCATCGACCACCACTGCCATCGTCGCCGGTATGGGACTGGGACAGGAGTTCTCTGAGAAAGAGCTCGACGCCCTGCTTGAGCATGATCTACCTATGGTCATCGACGCTGACCTTTTTTACCACTCCATGCTCTTAAGACTTCTGCAGCATAGAGAGACGGTCCTGACACCGCATCCCAAGGAGTTTGTCCGTCTGCTCGATGTCTGCGGTATAGCCAAGATCAGTGTCACGACACTGCAGGCAGACCGGTTTTACTATGTCGAACGTTTCTGCGAAGCTTATCCAAATAGTGTCTTACTTCTTAAAGGCGCCAATGTCATCATCGCAGGAGAGGAGCGTTTCTATATCAATCCTCATGGCAGTAACGTACTGGCAAAAGGTGGAAGCGGTGATGTCCTCGGAGGTCTTATCGGCGCACTTCTGGCCCAGGGCAAGAGACCACTTGACTCAGCTATCCATGCCTCTCTTACTCATACCGCTGCAGCCGCCGCTTTTAACGGTCACAACTATGCGATGACCCCACTAGATCTGATAGAAGGACTTAAAAGCCTATGAAAAAGATAGTCATCCTCTTTAGCGGACAGGGTAGTAACCTGCTTAATCTCATAGACCAGCTCCATATGAGGCATTGTGAAGTCGTAGCTGCGATAACAAACCGTCCCGATGCCCCCGGAATAGAAAAGGCCGGGCAGCAAGGCATCCATGTCGATATCATCGACCACACGCACTTTACTTCACGTGAAGCCTTTGATGGTGAACTCGTCAGACAGATCAACGCCTATAAGCCAGACCTCGTGGTCATGGCCGGTTTTATGCGCATACTCACGCCTGTGTTCACACAGTCAGTCAAAGCCATCAACCTCCATCCCTCCCTACTCCCACTCTTCAAGGGGGCAAAAGCGATCGAACGAAGCTTTGAGAGTGATAAAGCAGATGGCGGGGTCTCAGTCCACTGGGTAAGTCAGGAACTCGACGGCGGCGCAGTGATAGACCAGCGATCTTTTACGAGATCAGAGGATGAGACGCTGGAGAGCTTTACATTAAAGATCAGGAAGATCGAGCACACCCTGCTTCCAGAGACCATCATCACACTTCTTAGTAGTGACAAATAAGAAACGTGACAGATTGCTTATGCTATAAACCCTCATCACTAATTAGGCGCTATAAACGCCTTGAACATGGAGTCATCAATGGATAACATCTTAAAGATCGGAAAGTATGAACTTGGCAGCCGCCTGATCGTCGGAAGCGGTAAATATAAAGATTTTGAGACTACGAAAGAAGCCACACTGGCTTCAGGATCAGAACTGATCACTGTCGCAGTACGTCGTCTGAACATCACAGACCCTGACAAAGAGAACCTGCGTGATACTTTCGCCGGCACAAACGTGAAGTTCCTTCCCAACTCGGCCGGATGTGTCACGGCAGAAGAGGCGATCACCACTTTTCGCCTGACACGTGAAGCAACAGGGATCGACCTCATCAAACTTGAGGTCATCGGGGACACGAAAAAGACACTTTACCCGGATGTACTTGAGACCATCAAAGCCTGTGAAGTACTGGCAAAAGACGGTTTTACCATCATGGCTTATACCTCTGATGACCCGATCATGGCAAAACGCCTCGAAGATGCCGGTGCACACGCCATCATGCCACTTGCGGCACCGATCGGTTCAGGCCTTGGTATCCAAAACCCTTACAACGTCGTCTTCATCCGCGACGCTGTCAATGTACCGGTCATCGTCGATGCAGGCATTGGTTGTGCTTCTGACGCGGCCTATGCGATGGAACTCGGCGCTGCAGGTGTCCTGACTAACACAGCTATCGCTCAGGCTCAAGACCCAATGATCATGGCTCAAGCGATGAAACACGCGGTCCAGGCCGGACGCATGAGCTACCTCGCCGGACGTATCCCTAAACGCCCTTACGCGACTGCCTCTTCTCCTGTTGATGGGATGATACAGTTTTAGAAGCCTGATCGATTAGATCAAAGGCCTTTTTGGCTGGGTACGGACATCATGGGGTCAAAGCTTTACTTTATCACTTCGCTCCGAAAGGTGAAGCATCCTGACCCCATCAAAAGCCATTATCCTCCTAACAGCACAACTCTCTTCCTCTCAGTTCAAAACAAACAGGACAATTACTAAAAAGTCAGTCGATAACCAGTCATAGTCACTGTCTCGATGTCGAGATCAGGGAGCTTTGTCTTTAGACGGTAGAACAGCTGTCGTCTAGTCCCTGATGAGACGTAGCTAGCCGGCCATATCTGTTCATCGAGATAGGTGAATGGGACCACTTTTCCAGGCGCGTTTAACAGAAGTAAGAAGAGTTGATGCTCTTTCGCTGTCAATGCAATAGACTCATCATCTCTGAGCAGTCTCCTCTGCTCATTATCATAGTGATAACCTTTTCCAAGATCTAAAAGGGAGAGGTTCTCTCTCTCATATTGATAACGGGCAAGCTTAAGCTGTGGAATAAGTTCATCTTCACGAAAGGGTCTGATACGATAGCCGATAGGGCTTAGTCTCGAAGCTCGTTCAAGCATCTGCTCATCACTCGACGAGGTCAAAAACAGCATTGGAGTCTGATAGAGCGCATCCAGTTGTATGGCGACATCGACACCATCGACCTCTTCACCAAGTTCTATATCGGTTATAAGAAGATCTATATCTATATCACGTGCTACTCTCAACGCTGCAGCGGGGTCGTGTGCCAGGTGGACATCGGCATGACAATTATTCTGAATAGATCGGCCCAGATCGCATGCGATGATCGACTGCTTTTGTAAAAGTAAGATATTTTTCAAAACATATCCTTATGTCAATACCAGACAAATCTAAAGGCTCTGTACACATTAATGGTTGAAAGTGCTTTTTTCGTGGATTTTATGATTTCAAGTTCCCTTGTTTAGGGTATTAGATCTTTAAAAATCCCATACCAACCATTAACGCGTACATAGCCAATCTAAACAATAGCATATCATCCGACAGTCTCCTTTTGGTCTCTTGTTCATCAATACACACACAATAAGATTCAGGCAAGTCTATAAATATCACTCCACCGAAATAATGGGACGAGGCTGAATAAAACACTACTATACAAAATCTATTTTCAGTTTATGTCCGGTGGCTTTTGCATACTCCAGTAGAGTAGATAATTTTGGAGAGATACTATTTTTAAAACTCTCCAGCCTGGAAATATTGCTCTTTTTTTGTTCCCATCAGATCGGCCAGTTTCTCCTGAGTCAATCCTGCTTCTTTGCGTATAACGATCAGCTTTCTTTTAATCTCGTATTCAGGTCTCAGTACCTCATATTCTTTCGCGACTTCACTGTTTTGCAGCGCCTCTTCTTTAAAAGCTTTGAGTGTTGTTCTGCTCATTTTAGATCCTTGAGTCTTTTTCTGACTTTATCCAGCTCTCTTTTCGGCGTTTTTTGTGTCTTTTTGACAAAGGAGTGCAAGATCACTACTTCACGATCAACGACTACCGCGAAAAGTGAACGTCCTATACCCTCTCTACCTCGTGCTCTGATCTCAAAAAGCCCATCACCCATTGCAGCCGTATTAGGCTTGCCGAGATTAGGACCAAGTGCTTCGATCATTTACAGTATATGAAGCAGATCAGCTAATATCCCTGTAGGAAAAGCCAATGTCTCTTTCTCTACTTTTTCATTGTAAAAAGTCACTGTCCATGACATAAGTACTCCTAAAATATTATCATATATGATAACTTTTGTCAATTGCCCGAAGATGCTTTTCTTCTATGTCATTATAAGAAAGAGAGGTAAAAGATCATGAGAATATGACATACTGTCATCAGAAGTGTCTTGACATTGATGCCAGTATCTCTTTCGAATAGATTTACAAAATATTTAAAATAGGTATTATGTTCTCGGGATTCACAAGGGGTATAAAAGTGCAGCAGTGTATTATTTTAGCTTGCTGTTCCAATATTTTATATACGTCGCATAAGCTTTTTTATCAGTTAAAAACTTCATATGATATTTTACAGTCATCTTATAAGCCTGTATACTGTCTATTCCCATTCTACGTGCTTTTTCTATTCTGTGATGGCCATCGATCAGGTTGTATCGTCCTGGAACAATTTCTGCCAGTATTACAGGTCTGCCAATCTCGACTGTGTCCAGATGAGATTCATCTATAGATGAAGGAGCTTGAGAATAATCACCTACTGCGACTTTTGTGAGTGCAATATCTTTTAGGTTGTTTTGAATATAGTCGATCATCTTTGTAATATTAAACACAAAGATACCATTTGCAAAAAATTCATCTCCATCATCAATTGAACATGGGATAAATCTGTTTTGGATCTTCAATGGTTTTGTCAAATATAAATCCTTAAAACAGGGTTCAAACAATCAACTTCTTGGCATCTTGTGACATTCTCGACTTTTGTATGACAAGCAGTACAGTTTACTTATACTTATGTCCAGACTCCGCTACTCTACTTTCTCATTACTAGATGTCTTCCACATCCTCTCATCAAAAGCAAATGGGATACCTTCCTCTATAGTGATCTGCTTAAAGTCGGGATGTGTGGGATTGATCAGATAGTTGTCTTCAATCGACATGACAACAGAAGGTACGACTAACAC
>JAUWRZ010000388.1 GCA_030610325.1 Sulfurimonadaceae bacterium
CCCTGTATATCATCAGAGGCCAAAGAAGGTGTGAGATATTGTCATAAGGTCTTGTAGGACTACCCGTAGGTAATTCAAAAGAGCTTAGGACGATAGCTTGCACCTTATTTGTCCTCCCGAAGGGCGTCACATACAACATCGTGAGTCTGCGTTAGACTCTTGCCACCGTAACCAGTTACGCTGACAAGAGCCTGCCTTGCTCACAAAGTCGTATGAGACGCTGATGATACACAGGGTCATTAGAGGTGTCCCAAATATAGAAAAGGAAGATGAAGATGGAATTTCAGACTGAAGCGTTACATGCAGGTTATGAGAAAGACGCACAGGGGACTATGGCGGTACCTATCTATATGACGACAGCGTATGAGTTTCGCGATGTAGAACATGCGGCAAACCTCTTTGCCCTCAAAGAACTGGGTAATATCTATACCCGACTGAACAATCCTACAACGGATGTCTTTGAGAAGCGTTTTGCTACACTCGAAGGTGGAGAGGCAGCCTTAGCCACATCAAGTGGCATGTCTGCGATCTTCTACGCTATCGCCAATGCTGCCGAGGCAGGTGACAACATCGTCTGTGCCGCACAACTCTATGGTGGTTCATTAACGCTCAGTGCCCAGACCCTAAAACGTTTTGGCATAGAAGCACGGTTCTTCGATGTCCATAAGCCCGAACAGATGGAAGCGCTGATCGATGCAAAGAGCAAGGTCATCTTCTTTGAGTCGCTGACCAACCCAAGTATCGATGTCGCCGATATCGCTGCGATCGCAGCGATCGCAAACAAGCATGATATCTTAAGTGTCGTCGACAACACCGTAGCGACACCGGCGCTTTGCCGTCCATTTGCGCATGGAGTGGATATAGTAGTCCATAGTGCCAGCAAATACACGACAGGGCAGGGCCTGGCGATCGGCGGTATCCTCGTCGAGCGAAAAGGGCTGGTCGACAAACTAAAAGGAAATGATCGTTACGCTCATTTCAATGAGCCCGATGCTTCCTATCATGGGCTTGTATATACGGATGTCCCACTGCCTCCATTTACCTTAAGAGCACGTCTGTCACTGCTTCGTGATCTCGGTGCCGTGGTCTCGCCGTTTAACTCCTGGCTCTTTATCCAGGGCATGGAGACACTGGCCTTGCGTATGAAAGAGCACTCTGCAAACGCACTCGCTATCGCGGAGTTTCTTGAAGGACATCCGAAAGTAAGTAGAGTCAACTACCCGGGTCTGCCATCTAATGCCAACTATGCCAATGCTCAGCTTTATTTTGATGAGGGTCGTGCCAGTGGACTGCTGAGTTTTGAGCTCAAGAGTGCGGATGAAGCGACAAAAGTCGTCGATGCTACGAAGCTCTACTCGCTGGTCGTAAACATCGGTGACTCGAAGTCGATCATCACGCATCCTGCTTCGACGACCCATCAGCAGCTGACATCTGAAGAGCTCGATGCCTGTGGTGTTCCTGCCGGACTGATCCGTATCAGTGCGGGACTGGAATCCTCAGCAGATCTCATAGAAGATCTGAGACAGGCACTGGAGGCGTAGCGCGAACGTGTTGAATCTGCAGACGCATACCGAACATTTTACCAACCCGCTCTATCTTGAGAGCGGCCGGATCTTAGAGCCGTATGATATCACTTACGAGACCTATGGCGTGCTCAATGACGATAAAGACAATGTCATCGTCGTGACGCATGCCTTGACGGGTTCACATCATGCCGCAGGTATGTATGAAGGTGATAACAAACCGGGATGGTGGGATGGACTGATCGGTCCCGGCAAGGCTATTGATACCGATGAGTACTATGTCATCAGTACCAATGTCATAGGCAGCTGCTTCGGCTCCACCGGCCCGATGTCACAGACAAAGTCGGGAGAAGCTTACCGTTACAAGTTCCCTGTAGTCACTGTCAAAGACATGGTCAAAGCACAGCGCATCCTTTTTGAGCGTCTTGGGATCCATAGAGCCCATGCCATAGTAGGCGGTTCGATGGGTGGCATGCAGGCACTGCAGTTTGCCATCCATTTTCCCCGTTTTGCAAAGAAGACCATCGCTATGGCTGCGACCTATGCTACCCAACCCTGGGCTATCGCCTTTAACAAGGTGGCGCAGGAAGCGATACTGAGAGACCCGGAGTTTCAGCAGGGCTATTATGACCCCGACGTCATCGCAGAGAGTGGCTTGTCTGGTATGGCGATCGGTCGGATGGCTGGCCATATCAGTTTTCTTTCGCATGATTCGATGCAGCGAAAATTTGGACGTGAGTATAAACGTGATGATGGACTTTATGAACTTTTTGGTAAGTTTCAGGTGGAGACCTATCTGGAGTATAACGGCTATAATTTCACAAAATGGTTTGATCCGCTGAGTTATCTCTACATCACCAAGGCGATCAATATCTATGATCTTGGACGTGGTTTTGATACCCTCGATGAGGCTCTGAGCAAGATCCAGACACAACTGCATCTCATCAGCTTCTCCAGTGATATGCTCTTTGTACCTGATGAGATGAAGAAGATAGACAGTATGCTCAAAGCCTCATCGAGGGTATCAAAACCACGTCCAAGATCATAGATATTGATCGCTTTGGTGATATAGAGATAACTCAGCGGATCAAACCATTTTGTGAAATTATAGCCGTTATACTCCAGATAGGTCTCCACCTGAAACTTACCGAAAAGTTCATAAAGTCCGTCATCACGCTTATACTCACGACCAAACTTCCTCTGCATCGAATCATGCGAAAGAAAACTGATATGCCCCGCCATCCGACCGATCGCCATACCAGACAAGCCACTCTCTGCTATGACGTCGGGGTCATAATAGCCCTGCTGAAAC
>JAUWRZ010000538.1 GCA_030610325.1 Sulfurimonadaceae bacterium
CTTAGCTGCTTTAGTTCACCGGCAATGGTATTTAAGAGCGTTGACTTTCCTGTGCCGTTTTTCCCTATTATCCCAAGGCACTCTCCTTTTTCCAAAGTAAATGAGATGTCTTTAAAGAGCAGCTTTTCCGGCGTGTAACCAAAACCGAGTCCCTTGACCTCAAGCAGGACTTTTGACGGGGTCTCTTTGAAGTCGAAGTCAAACTTGAGCCTAGGGTCGAAGCCAAGGTCATCCATCATCTCCATCTTGGCCAGCTGTTTTACCTTTGACTGTGCCAGGGCGGCTGTCGAAGCGCGTGCCTTGTTCCGGGCGATGAACTCCTCAAGTTCTTTTCGCTTCTTATCTTGAGAGATCTTCTGTTTTGCATAGAGCTCTTCATCACTTTGAAGCTGTGCATAGAACTTATGGGTGTCTCCGGGGATGAGGTTTAGTGAACGGCGTACTATGCCCATAGTATGGGTGGTGATGGCATCCATGAAATCACGGTCGTGGGTGATCAAGATAACCTCTCCATCAAAGGCGCGTAAAAATGATCTCAACCAGCGAAGTGAGAGGATATCAAGGTAGTTGGTAGGCTCATCGAGAAGCAGGAGATTCGGTTCTGTCACCAAAAGCTTGGCAAGGTTGATGCGTATCTGGTAACCACCTGAGAAGGAGAGTGGGTCCTTATCCAGGTCGTCTTGGACAAAACCCAGACCGAAAAGGATCTTCTCGACCCGGTAGACATCATATTTCATCTCCTCTTCCAAAGCGAGTGCAGCCTCTTCACGCAAGGTAGGTTCACTAAACTCAAGATGTTGTCGTAACGCACCTATACGGTAACCTTTTGGGATGATGATGTCGCCACTGTCCGGACTCTCCTCACCTAGGATGAGTTTGAAGAGTGTAGATTTCCCACTTCCGTTTCGCCCGACCAGTCCGACTCTGTTCCCGGTGTTTATCTTAAGATCGAGATGGCTGAAAAGTTCCTGGTCAGCAAAGCTTTTGGAAAGGTCTGAAAGTTGTATCATGAGTTGACTTTTTGCGTATTATAACAGGTGCACTTTCAGAGTAGAGTCATTTCTTCTGATATCATCTATCTTTCTGTCAAGGTAGCTGGAAACTGGACCTCATCAGGAATATTAGAGAGTCATATGTAGTGAGTAAGCGCTTAAAGAACGTTTGTCAAAAGCGCATACTCAGCGACCAGTGCGAGGATGATGGTGACGATCACGATAGTATAAAGTGTGAATTTCTTATTTGTTCTCTTGCTTTCATGCAGTTTCTTAGTGTGAGATCTCATCGGATATTCCTTTTAATGATCTTATACCTTCAGATAGAGTGATAGTTATGTATTACTCTTTAATGGGTACTGTCTATAGAAATATCTTATCATGTATATATCACAAAAAGAGTTATTTTTTCAAGAGGTGACGATATGCGTGGATAGACTGAGAAGAGGACTCTTTAATGGGTATGATCGTAACGTTTAAAGTACGTTCATCAAGAGAGCATACTCTGCGTACA
>JAUWRZ010000116.1 GCA_030610325.1 Sulfurimonadaceae bacterium
CTTTTGCGATAGACTCGATGGCTTTTTCATGCTCCTCATGAGCATAAGCGTGCATCAACACCACTGCGATACTCTCCACACCTTCTGCTTTGAGCCTACTGAGTGCTATTTTGACCTTATCTCTATCAAGGGCTATCTCTACTTTAAGAGCATTCTTGGTGACTACGACACGCTCATCGACCTCGACTACCTGCTCATAGAGCATCTGGGCCTGTCTGATCTGGAGGGCAAAGAGTTCAGGCCGGTCTTGATAGCCGATGCGCAGGAGGTCTTTAAAGCCTTTAGTGATAAGCAGTGCGGTCTTTGCACCTTTATGTTCAAGTAGAGCATTGGTAGCGACAGTAGTACCCATACGGATCCACGATATCTTCGAGGAGTCTACATCCTCTGGTGATGACTCCACACCAAGGACACTTCTGAGCAGCCGTCGGATACCTTCTCTGGGAGCATCTTGATAGTTGGCTGGGTCTTCTGATAGCAGTTTTTCGACATGGATGGTGCCCTCATGTTCTGCATAGATATCAGTAAAGGTACCACCCCGGTCTATAGCAAATCGCATAACAGCTCCTTCTGATGGCTATTATATCGGAGTGGGGTCATAGGGGAGTGGATGAGGGGATAGAGGCACAGTGAGGAGAAGTACGCTGCCTCTTTGGGTAGCAGTGATACTATCTGTTAACGCTCACTTCTGCAAGTACCAGACCCTGCTGATCGACTATCGAGATCTTCTTGTAGTCACCTTTGGGTACTTTGAGTGCAAGGCAGGGGTGGGTCATCATCTGTGCATGCATCATCTTTGTGTCAGGTGAGGTGATCTCGACAGTGATGGTCAATACCCCGTTCTCGATCGTCGCACTCTCTTGAGAACGTGCCACGCCATATCCGGTTGTGCTCTTTTGACCGAGATCGATGATGACTATCTGATTCAGACTCAGATCGATATCCGGGACTTCCGGTGCCGGAAGTCGTCCGGATGCGAACTGCTGTGAGAAGAGCGTATCCCATCTCTCCGGTTCTTCGACTACCGTGATATCATACTGTGTATGTGGGCTTTGGCACTGTTGGCTCTGTGCCAGATCACTCACAGCGACAGGCTGTTTCGATGCGCACCCGGTGCCGAATGTAAGCAGAAGTAAAAGTGTGAAGAGCGATGTTCTCATGGGGTCTTCCTTATCTGTATGGTCCTTGCACTGGTAGTAGTGCTTGTCGATGATGTAGAAGGCAGTGCGATCAGTGGTTCGACGTTGAACTTAAAGCCATCTATATTGTTTTGGATATCTATGATGCTTATAGAGGAGAGGATGGGGTAGATACCAAAGTCCTCACCATCATCACTGATAAAATCATCCCCATTAAGATCTGTTCCTGCTGCAAGATAATACTCTCCTGCAGGGACACCGGTGAGTGTGAAGGTGTAGTTTTGGAAGCTTGAAGTCTTGGTACTGACGATGGTATCAAAGCTTGTAGGGTCCAGTAGCAGGACATGGACTGTACCGATATCACCCTGTGTGACAGCCGCATCAGTGATCGAGAGTACTACCGATACTGTCTTGTCCCCACCATTGGAAGCGATCTCGATGGCAGCCTGATAGACACCGGTGGCAAGGCCGCTTTGGTCGACGGTGACATCATAGGTCAGAGAACCTGCTGTACGCTCATTGATGGAGACCCATGGTTCAGTCGCACTTATACTGCTCACATCGAGTGTCCCGCCTCCGATATTATAGAGTGTCATCTCTGCATGGCTGATGGCCGTGTTGAAAGTAAGGCTTTCGGGTTGAAGGGCAAGCAGCGGCTCAGTCGCCTGAGGGTTTCCGGCGAGTGTTCTGGCAGCCTCTACAGCATTTAAGGCGTTGATAAGACCATGTCCATAGAGATCGTCTTTTCCGGAGACCCCGATATCGGTCGTGATCGCTCGGGTACTTGATGGATGTGTTCCTGCGAGAAGCAGGTCAAAGTCATTTGGTGTCAATGCAGGATAGGCACTTTTCATCAAAGCGGCGACACCGGCGATATGGGGTGCAGCCATCGAAGTACCCTGATAGAACTGGTAGACAAACTGGTCATCATCGGTGGCCAGCGTACTGAGTACACCATCGGGATTACCGTCACCGTTGGCATCTTGACCCGTGTTACCGCCGGGAGCAGCGACATCTACACTGGTACCAAAGTTGGAGTAGGGGGCTTTTTGGGCGGTATAACCGACTGCGCTGACAGTCACGACTCCGGTAAGTCCTGCCGGAGAGACATTGTTCGCATCCGCGTTCTCATTGCCTGCCGCAGCGACTACGATGACACCAGCTGCTCTTGCGGCCAGGATCGCATCTTGCATCACCTGAGAGAAGCCTGATCCGCCCAGACTCATGTTGATGATATCTGCTTTTTTCGCTGGAAGTGTGCCGGAGTCATTGGAGAGACCGGCAGCATAACGGATAGACTGGCCGATATCATAGTCACTTCCGCCCTGGACACCAAGTGCTCTGATCGGCATGATCTTGGCATCCCATGCCACACCGGCGACGCCAAAGCTGTTATTACTCTGTGCGGCTATAGTACCTGCGACATGGGTACCGTGAAAGCTGCTCTCTCCCGCGTGGGCTCCATCACCAGGGTCATTGGGGTCGCTGTCGATGCCGTTTCCGTCTGCGGCATTGGTGGTATCAGAGATAAAGTCATATCCTGGTACCAGTTGGTTCCTGATATCGGGATGTGCGAGGACTACGCCGGTATCGATCACGGCTACGATGACATCAGCACTCCCGGTAGTGAGCTCCCAGGCAAGAGGAAGGTCTATCTGAGGGTAGTGCCACTGCAGTGGATAGTAGGTATCATTGGGGACTTTAAACGTCTGGATGATGTAGTTGGGTTGGGCAAAGTCGATGTCTTTATCCCGACGAAGAGCTTTTACCTTTTTTATCACATCGGGGATATCGGTCTGAAAGGCTTTTCTTGTCTGTACGATTTGTGTCGTCTTAAGCGCTGCAGGTCTTTGAAGCCGCATCCGGACGATACCTGCGGCACCCTCTCTTAATGAGAGCACATCATCACGCTTAAGTCTTGATGAGAGAGCCACTCTGGCAGAAGAGCTTTTGGCTAGAGACGGTCTGCTTTTGAAGAGTACTTCGTCCTCCATCATAGCATCGGAGCTGCTTAGATGTGTCTTCTGATAGGCATGACTGCTTGAGAGTGAGTTGGCTTCACCGGTGGTCAATGTATAGAGACCGCCATCATCACCAAGGTTCTCGACACTGTATCCATAGACAGCTATATAGTAGACACCGTCTGAGGGGATAGTGATCTGCTCAAGGTTTCCGGTACCGACGGAGTCATCGACTTTTTGCTGGGCTTCATCATAGAGGATAAGATCAAAGTCCTGTGCATTGGGATCAGCGATGACAAGGGTCACTACCTGACCGGCCAGCATAGAGGTCTTATAGAAATCAAAGAAATCGCTCTGATCACCGATGGTACCGAGAAAACCGCTTACGGTAGAGGGGTAGTCTATGGGCTGCGTCTTGGAGGTATCTGCCCCGTTATTGTCGATCACGGTATTGTTGGGCTCGACTGTATCGCCATCGACAGTCATTCCCTGTTTAAAGAAGAGTGACCCGCCAAGTGATAAGTCACCATCACCGCTACCATCATCGCTGCTACTACTGCTGCTGCCGCCACACGAAGAGAGTGTGATCAGGACAAAGGAGGTGATAAGTGTCATCAGAAAATATTTCAAAAGATATCCTTTTAGCGTATAAACATTCATTATAGCCTATTGATCATTAAGGAATTTAATAATGTTGTTTATTGTTTATATTAGAATCAAGACCCACGATCAAGATGTGCATAGGGAGGCAGTGTCTTCAGGCGCATATCGACGATGGCCTGACCTATGGTAAAATGATAAAGTACTTGAAAACGGTTGTCACTCAGACCAAGAAGACGATGCATGACATCATCGAGATAACAGCCGATCCCTGTAGCACTAAGTCCCAGTGCTGTCGCTTCGACGTAGAGTTGTTGCCCGATGGCTCCACACTCCCAGTAGAGCTCTTTATAGCGTTGTGCACCAAAGGCCTCTATCTGTGGTCGGAACTCACTGAGCATCCCCAGCGAGAAGGCACTGTCACTGGCAATATCTTGAGCACAGGAGATGAACTTGGCTTGTGCTTTGAGGTCAGCCTGCTCAAGCAAGAACAGGTCGGATTCGACCTCCTGCCAGACAAAGGTGTCCATCATCTCTGTCTTGAGTGCTTCAAGATGCTTCTTATTGCGAAGTAGCAGATAGAGCCCTTGGGGAAGGTCATCGACAGCATGAAGAAAAAGTATAAGATCAGCAGCAGGTTCGACTGCCTCTAGTGGTGTGTTTATGCTTGCTAGCAGTCGCATAAAGGTCTCTTTGGTGATGGAAGCACGTCTGGGATCCATCGCCTGAGCGCTGCGTCTTTTATGAAGAAGGCTTTTGGCACTATCTTGACTCTTACGTACAGGTGCCGGCTCCATGGCAATAGGCTGTCGTGCGACCGGATCGACATGGGTGGCCCGTTCTATCAGCTCGATCGCTTCCCAATAGTGATGGCCATGACTGAGCCGATTAGCGCTACCGTTGAGATGTTTCGGGATCTCTTGAAGGAGCTGCGTGATCTTGGGTCTGTCTGTCTCTTTTGGAGAGATAAGCAGAAGCATATCACTCACCTCTCTCTCCTCGTCATGGTAACGTTCTGCCTGATCCAGGCCGAGCAGCTGGTCAAGATCGCTGATGCTGATATCATCGATGCGTCGGGTCGTCCAGTTCGCTAACTTCGCACTAAGCGTGATGGCCTGCTGGGCATGTCCGGCGTCGAGTTGGGTATAACGAAAAGCGCGTTCGCCATATTTCCACACCTCCCGCCAGAGAATAGAGCTGATACCCAGCAGCAGTGCACCTTGAGGAAGATCGTCCCAAAAGCTACTCTCAAAGCTGGCAAGGATCTCGAGTGCATGCTCTTTGGGGGCATAATGGGCGATGACACTTTGAGAACTGATACCTTCGAGTGGTGGGAGGATAAGGGTGACTTCTGTCGGATGTAGGTTGCCGCTTGATGCATTACATCGCAAGGCCCAGCTATCACTGCCGATGCTTTTCCAGGCTGCGAGTCCCATGGAGTACTGCAGCAGCTGAGCCAGGGTGTCGATACTCAAGGGTTCGGTACTGCGACTACTATCAAAGAGTTCGGCATAGGTCGGTGAGTCGTTCTCATCGATCAGAGGCAGAGCGATCAGCTCAGCTCCACTATAGCGACGAAAAGGGTCAGGCTGTATGGACCAGTCCATATGACCTCGTGAAGCAGCGTAACGTTTAGGGTGATGTTTGGTACGATCATGGTACTCATAGACGATTTGTGTTGTGTTCATTTGGCAATCTTACCGAACTGCTGTAAAATAGGGCTTTTGAAGTCAACAAGATAAAAACATTAAGGTCTATCGTGCGTTTTATACTCCTTTTTTTGCCACTGTTCTTGAGTGCTCAGATGCTAAAGGTCACTCCTGTGACCCTTGATGAGCAGTATGATATCACGCTGATCTGCTTAGATGATGGTAAGGTCGAGCGTATCGACTTTGCTGAAGATGAGCGTGGGCTTGCAGGGGTCTTGAGAGTATGAGTAGCTTGACTTTGACCCAGTACCTTGATATCAGCTGGCTGCTTGAGCATGAGTTTGAAGCACAAGACCGCGAGCAGAACAGGGGAGACGGCTTAGCGAGTGAGAAGCTTAAAGCACATCCGGTCGAACAGCTGAAGTGGTGGATGCAAAAGTACCATCATCGTATCAAAGAGAGCGATGCAAAGGTGACTGACGAGATGCTGCGCTATATGCTCTGGACTATCATCCTTGTCATGTTTATCATGGGTATGGGAACAGGCAGGGCGATGTTGGAGTATGGTGGTGGTGAACTGGTGAACATAGTCGGCTTCTTTGTCGTGCTGGTCATCGTGCCGTTACTCTTCTCTCTTATGAGTCTTCTCTTTTTGCTAAAAGCACTCTTTTTTGAGACAGAGCGTGCTCATATACCCCTTCTGGTCAAACTGCTGTTCGATCTTTTTGGGAAGTTCTCTCTTGAGATGAGAGAGAGGGTCGAGACACTTTACAGACATGAACGTATCATGCAGAGTCTTGCCGTCAAGTTCTTGCAGTACGGCTCCATCACATTCTCCCTTGGCGCTCTTTTGGCTTTGATGGTCACTATCACTACGCAAGATATCGCCTTCGGGTGGAATACGACGCTAGATGTCACTCCTGAGCTTCTTCATCAGTTCATCGCAGTCGTAGCGCTGCCCTGGAGTGCGCTCTTTCCTGATACGGTGCCCTCGATAGAGCTCATAACGCTCAGCCAGCATTTTCGCCTTGGTAATGAGATGGCGCCGGAACTTATCGCACAGGCGAAGAGCTTGGGAAGCTGGTGGATATTTCTTGCCCTTTCTTTGTTGGTATGGGGTGTGTCGGTACGTATCATCTTAGCGCTGTTAGCTCGCTATCGGTACGAGAAGGTCCTCCAGACATCACTGCTGAGAGACCATGATGCTTCACTGCTGCTGAGCTATATGAACGAGAGTCTCATCACGACGAGTTCACCCGAACATGAAGAGCAGTCAGAAGCTGATGAAGTCGTAGAAGCCGCGTTGGAGCCTCTCTCTACCGGACTCAGTACAGATACCGTGGTA
>JAUWRZ010000535.1 GCA_030610325.1 Sulfurimonadaceae bacterium
CTTTAAACTCATCGACCATCCATTCACTCAACCTGGAGAAGTCATCCTCACTATAATAACCTCTGGCAATACCTGACTGATTTGTGACTACGACTATCAGATGACCCTTCTGCTTGTAATAACGGCAAAGCTCGAAGATCCCCTCGATAAACTCAAACGCTTCGATCTTGTAGAGGTAGTCCTTCTCGACATTTATCACACCGTCACGGTCGAGAAATAGTGCTTTATTCACCGACACCATCTCCAAAAAGCTCTTTTTCGATGATATCACACAGGATATGTCCTATAAGGATATGGGACTCCTGAATACGTGGAGTAGCATCAGAGGGGACGATAAGAGCGATATCTGCCATCTCCGCCATCTTGCCACCATCACGTCCGACCAGTGCGACAGTCGTGATACCTTTTGCTTTGGCACTCTCAAATGCATTGATGACGTTTTGAGAATTACCCGAAGTGGAGATACCGATGAAGAGATCACCAGCACTGCCCAGACCCTCAAGCTGACGGGAGAAGACTTTGTCATAACCGTAATCATTACCGATCGCCGTCAGGTTTGAGGTATCGGTGGTCAGAGCGATGGAAGCAATAGAGGGACGATCAAAACCATAACGCCCGACAAGTTCCGCTGCGATATGCTGAGCATCAGCAGCAGAACCACCATTACCTGCGAGCAGTGTCTTCTTGTCATCACGATAAAGAGCGACACACATCTTCGCTACTTCTGCTATCGATGCGACCAGTGGTCCGTTCGCCAGTATCTTCCGCTTTGTCTCATACGACGCAGTGATCTGATCTTTAATATATTGCTTCATCATCTGTCCAATTTATTTTTGAGAATATAGCATACGGAGACTATGTTATAGATTATTGAGACAGTTTAATATGATCTTAGGTACCATAATATATGTCAACTATATGATGTAATAAGGGTCTGAATCTATGTTTTTAAAAAATGGTGACTATATTAGAGCATCAGATATCGTCTATCTCTCCCAGGTCCAGACCATAAAAGGTAAACGTCAATGGGATATCACTTTGACTAAAGAGATCATCACAGAAGATAGATTTTTCATCTCTATCAAGCTTGCTGCTCATACACTCACTCTGAAGTATGATAACAAAAACGAAGCCCTTGAAGACTACAACAATATCTTTTTACGTCTGCAAAAAGATTAAGATAAACGCTAATACTTTTGGTCTGGAGTCATGACTCTACTTCAGACTTCCACCCAACCATACATAAAAGCATCTCCCTTACTATCAGTACGGTCCTAAATGACATCCAACGGCTCAATAGATAGCCCTACATCATAAAAATCACGACAAAGATGTAGTATCCATTATTCAGAAGAGTCCTGCGTTAGGTAGATAATAGCAAAAGAACAAAAAGAGTGGAAAAGTGAGTTGTCAACATCGATCTTGATAAAAAATAGAGTCTATAAAAACTGCAGAGTAAGATCAATAGGTATTAGAAGTAAGAAGTTTAGATCGTCATAGATGGTGCGCACGAGAAGATTTGA
>JAUWRZ010000125.1 GCA_030610325.1 Sulfurimonadaceae bacterium
CACTTGTAGGCAAGGAGGAGTTGAGCAGCTTTACTGAGACACTGACTATTTATGGTGTCATAATGGCCTCTGTGCTGCTACTGAGTGGACTTTCGATGTTCAATCGGGCCGCAAAACTCTTCTCCTCAGTGCTCATCGCGCTGTTCGCTTTGGGGAATGTGGCAACCGCTGCACTGATCGATACCTCAAAAGTCGCTTCTGCGATCAGATACAACCTGATCAAAGGCACGATGCTCTCTTACAACCTTGACTACAGCTACGCTGCTGAAGAGACAGATCTGCAGCAAAAGAGTGATGACTTCAGGTCCCATTTCATCAAAACGGAGCCCACTACCGCGAGACCTGATATCATCATCTTGTTCGCTGAGTCGTTCTCCGCTTCTGATTCGGAGCTGACAAGCGGTCTTCCCGGCAGGACGCCGATGTTCGATGCCATTTCGAAAGATGGTGTGCTGTATAGAGGGTTCATCGCTGAAGGTGCCTCGACAGACAGAGCGTATGTGAGTGTCATCAATGGGATAGCACCGATCATGTATTCACTCGATCACAACAGATATAGACCGTATACCGCCTATCCTGAGAGTCTGCCGACAGTGATGAGGGAAGCTGGCTACCATACGATATTTGCCAAGACCTACACGCTTGACTTCCTCGATCTTCGTGAGTGGGTGAAAGACGTTGGTTTTGATGAGGCTTATGGACGCGATGAGGTCTTTGGCCGGGACGAGCGCTATACGTTCGCATCACAGCCTGATGAGGTGCTGTTCAAAGACGCACTGGACAGAGTCGACGAGTTTGCAGGTAAGAAGCCGCTCTTTATGATGCTCACGACGATATCAACGCATGTGCCTTTTGCTACTCCATATGGAGATGACATGGAGACGGCGTATGCTTACAGTGACCAGGAGGTCGACCGGTTTTACCAGGCATTGCAGGGGCGTGACTTCTTTGAGAACGGCATCCTGATCGTCTTGGGAGACCACAGGAGGATTCTACCTATGGAAGATGATGAACATGCACTATACGGAGACTCGGCCTATGCCAGAGTAGCTGCTCTGGCTGTTGGCAAAGGATTTGAGCCTGGAAGGGTGGAGGAGCGTGTCTTCTCGCAGACGGATATCACCTATACATTGAAACATCTGATCGGTTCCGGTCACGTCAGAGACGACTATAACGACCTGATCACCGGAGAGTATCGCAGAGCGTATGCGATCCATGACCTCTATGCTAACAAGACCAGGGTGATGGCTGTTGGCCTGAAGAGCCATGCGATATGCGACTTCACGACGATTGACTACGAGAAGGCTCCGTCGTGGTCACGCAGGGTCTCGCAGATAAGGGCATACTATCAGCAACATGAAAAGGAAGGGCTATGACAGATCAAGGCGCTATAGCACTATCCATATCATTCAATGAGTTTTGAGATGAAATCATAGATCACTTGTTCTTAAAGACTATTTATAGTAAAATATATTATAGTAACATGAATTACTGTAAAAGTGGAGAATGATGAGATTTTATAACAGAGAAAAAGAACTTAAGATCCTTAGAGAGATTGAAAACTCATCAAAAGTCTCTTCAAAGATGACAGTTATCGTTGGACGAAGAAGAATTGGAAAGACTAAACTGATTCAAGAAGCATATAAAAACAAACTCTATCTCTTTGTATCAAAGAAAGATGAGCCTCTTTTATGTGAAGAGTTTATCTCCATCATTCAAAACACTTTGGATGTAAAAGTATTTGGTCAAATCACTAAGTTTAAGGATCTTTTTGAATACCTTATGGAGTTAGCCAAAACAAAATCTTTCACTCTAGTAATAGATGAGTTCCAAGGATTCCTGCAGATCAACGATAGCATCTATTCTGATATGCAAAACATATGGGATAGCCACAAAGATACCTCTAAAATGAATCTTGTATTAAGTGGTTCTATCTATTCACTTATGAAAAAAATATTTGAAGATAAAAAAGAACCTCTTTTTGGTCGGGCAAACAATAAGATCCATTTAAAATCATTTACTATACAAACTATTAAAGAGATCCTGCAAGAGAACTATCCAACGTATACTAATGATGATCTATTATCATTTTACATATTGACCGGCGGAGTAGCAAAATATGTTGAGATCCTTGTAGATAATGCTGCTTTTACATTAGAGAAGCAACTTGAACTTATATTTGATGAGTACTCACTTTTTTTAGAAGAGGGCAAAAATCTACTTGTTGAAGAGTTTGGCAAAGAGTACACCACATACTTTTCTATTCTTTCTCTTATAGCATCGTCAAAGACCGCTAGAGTAGAGATAGAGAGCATCCTAGGTAAAAATGTAGGTGGTTATTTAGATAGATTGGAAAATGAATACACGATTATTAAAAAAGTCAAACCTATCTTTGCAAAAGAGGGAAGTAGAACCCTAAGATATGAGATCATAGATAATTTTTTCAACTTCTGGTTTAGATTTATTTATAAATATAGAAGTGCTATCGAAATTGAAAATTATGAATATGTAAAAGATATTGTAAATAGAGATTACACAACATATAGTGGTTACTTTTTAGAGAAGTATTTTATAGAAAAACTCAAACTCTCAAATCAATACTCAGATATTGGTACATATTGGGAAAGAGGAAATGAAAACGAGATAGATATCGTCGGAGTGAATGATGATTCTAAGAGTATGTTGATCGTTGAAGTAAAAAGACAAGCAAAAAAAATAGATATCAATAAGCTTCACGAAAAAGCTATAAAATTAGTATCTAAACATAAAAAGTATACCGTTGACTATATTGGGTATTCTTTAGAAGATATGTAGCTCTCTATTCTATGATAAGCTAGTTATCGATAGTCTTTTTGTCACTATCGTCACAAATGCTTGATGTCAACAAGCGTATAGGTCTCTGAGTTATTCCAGCTGATTATATGTAGAAGACGATGATACTTTGGCTCATGGCGATTATTCATGACTAATGGTCGTTTATCGATCGTATCAAACTTTTCTTCTCGGATTTCTGAGAGAAATAGAAACAAGTCGTATTTTGATTGCTGGTCGGGACCAGTCCTTTATAGTACTGAGTGAGAGGGAGAGCAAGTCTTTTACTGATTTCTGACTAAGTCATATCCTCCTCCTATATGCCAAGATTATAGCCGATAATCGTCTTTTTTTGAAGAATCTATCGTACTTTGACTTTGTGTTTTAATAGATTTGATTTAAGTTGTTTCAACTGATTATTTGTAGATGTTTCGCATGCGAAGGAAAAAAAGCACGCTAAGCTTTTAAAAGAAAGAAATTTTTTGCCTATCTTTACACAATTCGTATTTATAAACGTTTTCCCATGGCAGCCACAGCATTTTTAATGGTTGCAAGAGTAATAGAAGTGTTTAGCAGATCCAGCAGTCGATTTATTGCATTACGGCTTGTGTTTATTCGCTTTGCATCTCAGTTTTAGAGATATGCTCTTTACCATTGTCTTTTCAAGTTGATAGGCGCATCACTCGCTTGATGGAAAAGGCTTCTGCTTCCGCAAGCATACCTTCTTCTTCCAGAAAGTCATTAAATGTACTTCCGATACCCTGCAGTGATCTCGTTGAATCTCCTTCATACGCTTTTTTGCAAGATCGACCTCTTTGCTAGTTCGAAATATTACTTCAGTAATATTCTGCAAGACTGCTCGCTTCAAGAACCTTCATCTCGTTATCGTCTAGCGGATGGAATCGGTGAATAGTGCTGATGATGTCAAAGAGATATGATGGTGCATTCTCAGCGAACATTGAATATTCTCTAGAAGGTGACATCTTCAAGATCCTGGCTTTATAGAGTCTTGTTGCAAGTTCGTCTTCGACGATTTGTTCTAATGCAAGTCGTAATTGATTGAGATGATTCATATTTACTTTGTTCTCATCAAGGATGGTGTTGATGATTCCAGGGTCTTTGTGTATAGCGACGGCGATATCGAATATGTCTCTGGCGTTTGCTTTGTCTGCACGATAGAAAAGCTTCTTTGCAATGATCTCTTCCACCGTTTCTATTGACAACCCTTTGAACCCAAGCACATCTCCTTGGATATAGGGTATAGCCGTGAATGCACCGGTCTCAAAAAATTGGATCTTCTCATATTCGTTGACAGCCATCTCGATGTAGTGACCTGGAAACTGAGTGGCACTTTCTTTATACTCATCTCCGTATCCGATCGAGTGCAGGCTATTAACCATCTCAGGAGACCATTGACTTGGCCGTAATTTTAGAAGAGGTTTTTTCTCATCTTTTGTATATATGAAGATGTCGATATCAGTAGAGTATCTGTGACTCCAATAGAAAGTGCTTAATGCAGTGCCACCGCCAAAGGCATATGGTGACCTAATGCCACTTGAGATGATGAGATCTATAGCGACTTTGAGCATCTTTCTTTGTGGAGTGAAGTCAAGCATGTAGCTCTCTCATCTTTTTGATGACAGACATACCGTTTGTCTTTGCAACATTATCAGGTGTGCCCTGGATCGGACTTTTCTTATACATAATATGAAAGACCTTGTCCCAATAGTCATGATAGAGACTGCGCGATGAAGGGCTATTTCTGTAAGCAGACTTTACAAGTTTTTTTGTGATCGTCTTAAACTGAAGGAGTCGCTTGTAGTCATCTTCGTCACACTCTTTAAAGAAGCTTTCTATGATAAGTTGGTCGTCGATAGTCTTTTTATCACTATCATCAAAGGCATGCTTGATGTCAGCAAGTGTATAGGTCTCTGAGCTATTCCTGTTGACTATGTGTAGAAGACGATGGTACTTTGGCTCATTGCGATCTTTCATGACTACTGATCGCTTATCGATCGACTCAAACTCTTCTTGTCGGATTTTTGAGAGAAATAGAAATAAGCCGTGTTTTCGATTGTCTGGGCGGGACCAGTCCTTTATAGTGCTGAGAGGGACAGCAAGTCTTTTACTGATTTCTGACTTAGTCATTTTGTCCTCCTGTATGCCATGATTATAGCCGATAATCGCCTATTTAGCAAAATCTATCACACTTTGACCTTCTAGTTTAAAAGATTTTATCAAAGTCGTTTGAGCAGATGATCTGCAGATGTTTCGCATGCGAAAGTGTATTGTTTTTTTCTTGTCTTGTCACAAAGAACACGGCTGCCGTATAGAGAAATGGAGAAGGATTTTCAAGACTACTCGACGCAGATCAATTTGTGAGGTATTATACTTTCATGAAAGTATATGTTCTCAATAAGAGTGCTCCAATCGGTATTTTAGAAGAAGACGAGTATGGATATATCATATTTGAATACCTTGACTCTGCAACAGAGGACGATCATCTTCCCGGACTAGACAAAAAGAAGAGCGCCCCATCAAAGTCACTGTTTCCTGTCTTTGATTCTCTGCTTCCTGAAGACGGAAAAGTAGATATCATCAAGAGTCTCCATGGTACTACCTATGAGATAGCAGTCCTATTACACCTTGAGGGTGTACACGGTGCCTTTATGTTTCTGTCAGAAGAGGAGTATTCGACTTACATCCCATCTAAGTCTATAGAGATTGATTTTTCACGAGACAAAAAGAAGATTTTGAATAACAAATACACTTTCCCCAATATATTAGAGCATGAGATCGATATTGATGATGAGACACTTTATGAGATGATCAAGAAAAAAGGGCATGTGCTCGGTCTTGGTGGTTTTCAAAACAAATTCAGTGTCCATATAGATGATGCGTCATTGAAGATAACAAGATCTGAAGATTCTGAGTATTTTATGAAACCCTATAATAAGAGCTATGCTAAATATGATTTCAGAAGAGCAAAGACAGACCTGTATGCACCTTATTTAGCACTCAATGAGCATCTTTTCATGACGATGGCAAGAGATCTTGGGTTTGATGTGCCATGGAGTGCGATCATCAAGCAAGGAGTAGATTTCCACTATGTGATCAAACGATTTGATAGACTTGAACAGTCATCTATAGAACATTATGATCTGGGGGCACTTTTAGGTCTTTCTTCTTCTGAAAAATACTCGCCGACTTATGAGAAAGTCTTTGCTGTCTTAAGAGAGAAGCTTGATGTAGCTGAATTGCTTAAGGCTTTTAGGTTCCTCGTGTTTTCCGCTGTGATCGGACATGGGGACCTCCATGCCAAGAACATCTCTATCATCAGGTCAAGTTACAAACAATCTGCAGGGATGATCTATTATTATCTATCACCCCTGTATGATGTATCGACTACAGGTATCTACAAAGACCTAAAAGATAAAGATGTAGGACTCAAATTTGGTGGTAAGACAAAGAAGATACGACTGGAACAGTTCATCGTCTTTGGGAAAGCGTTAGGCTTTGATGAAGAGGTCTTGATGGTCGAGATCCATCTGGTTGTCGATCATTTTGTGGATCACTTCGATGACTATATCATGGCTTTACCCGAAAGCGTACAGTTGTTGCCCTTTGCGATCAATAGGTACTCCAGAAAGACATTGA
>JAUWRZ010000174.1 GCA_030610325.1 Sulfurimonadaceae bacterium
ATGCCTGACTCATCTCGATCCAGATCTGACAAAAGTATCTCCTCATCAATCTTTATGTTCAGCTTTGCTAAAATAAAGGACTTAAAGTACGCTACCTTCAAACTTCCTTTAAAGACTTTGGATATCGTTCAGGAACAGAGAACGATATTTAATGTTCTACCAAGAAACATTAGCCATAGTTTTTAAAAGTTCTATTAATGAAATCATAGCTGGTTTTAGAATGAAAAGCGACTTTTTATCTCGGAAATATATCAAAGCCTTGATCTTTCCTGTAAGATACACAAATTTTCACATAAAGATAGCCCTATGTCCATTAAAGAACAGCTCCTCAAGACTATTAAGACCCGACCACTTATTATCGATGGGGCTATGGGTACTCAACTCCAGGAGCGCGATGACAAGATCTCCGAAGCAGCATGGGAAGGCAACGAAGGGTGTAACGAACTGCTCAACGTCACTGCACCTGAAGTCCTTGAAGACATCTCTCATGCCTACCTCACATCCGGAGCCGACCTCATCACCACCAATACCTTTGGTGCCTTTCCCTGGGTCCTCGATGAGTATCAGATAGGTGATCGTTCATACGAATTGGCCAAAGCCGGTGCTGCAGTCGTACGCAAGATGTGTGATCAGTTCACTACCCCTGAACAACCCCGTTATGTCCTGGGTTCCATCGGGCCCGGGACCAAGCTCCCCTCTCTGGGACATATCCATTATGATGAGATGCTTGAGGGCTACATCATCTGTGCCCAAGGGCTCATAGATGGTGGTTGTGATGTCTTTTTGATCGAGACGGCACAGGACCCACTACAGATAAAAGCTGCGTTACATGCCTGTGAAGCAGCTAACAAAGCTCGTGGTACCGATCTTCCAGTCATGGTCTCCGTCACCATCGAACTCGCTGGGACGATGCTGATCGGTACGGATGCTCAGACAATCGCTACGATCTTGGAGCCTTTTGATATCCTCTCACTTGGTTTCAACTGTGGGACAGGTCCGGAGCAGGTACTTAAACATGTAAAGACCCTCTCGGAAGTGTGGGGAAGACCTATCTCCGTCCACTCCAATGCCGGTCTACCACAAAACCGTGGTGGTCACAGTTACTATCCGATGGGACCCGAAGAGTTCGCCGACCGTCAGGAGGCCTTTTTACAGTTTGATGGCGTTTCCTTTCTAGGAGGTTGTTGTGGTACGACACCGCAACATATCCGTGCACTTACCGATCGTGTCACTGCGACTGTCCCAAACGTCGCATCAGGTTCACAGCCGACCGCCCTTGCCTCTCTGTTTAACTCAACACCTCTAGTGCAAGACCCGGCTCCTCTGCTCATCGGTGAGCGCTCCAATGCAACGGGCTCAAAAGCTTTCAGAGAACTCCTTTTAGCTGAGGACTATGAAGGTACCCTTAGTGTCGCACAACAGCAGGTCCGTGCCGGTGCCCATGCTATCGATCTCTCTGTCGGTTTTGCAGGACGTGATGAGACTAAAGATATGAACGCGGTCGCTGCTCTTTATGCCCAGAAGATAGCACTGCCTCTTATGGTCGACTCCACTCAGGTCACGGGAGTCGAAACGGCACTCAAACTGATCGGTGGTAAACCCATCATCAACTCCGTAAACCTCGAAGATGGCATAGAGAAGTTTGATGCCGTCTGTCAGCTTGCCAAGAAGTATGGAGCCTCCCTTGTCTGTCTCACCATCGATGAAGTCGGCATGGCAAAGAGTGCGGAACGTAAACTCGAGGTAGCCGAACGCATCTATCAGCTAGCCACGCAGAAACATGGGTTAGACCCAGAAGACCTGGTCTTTGACCTGCTTACCTTTACGGTAGGTTCGGGCGATGAGGAGTATCGTGACGCAGCTGTTCAGACCATCGATGCCATTCGTGAACTGACACGCCGCCATCCAGATGTGGGAACGACCCTGGGACTATCAAATATCTCTTTTGGACTAAGCAAAGATGCCCGGCCCTACCTCAATACCATCTTCTTAAACCACTGTCTTGACGCGGGACTGAGTACCGTCATCATCAATGTCAAACATATCATCCCTTCCAATAAGATCTCGCAGGAAGAAGAAGATATCTGTAATGATCTTCTCTTTGATAAAAAGCCAGAGGGTCAAGCTCTTTTTGATTTCATCGACTACTTTGACAAGAATGCCAAAGCTAACAGCGAAGAAGTAGACGAAGCCTATCTTGCTATGAGCGATGAGGAGAAGATAGCCAGACTACTGATGGATGGGGACAAGGAGCGTCTGATCCCACTGGTCGAAGAGGTACGCCACCGTATCAGACCGGAGAAGATCGTCAATGAGATACTCATCGATGCGATGAAGGTCGTTGGCGAGCTGTTTGGTGCCGGTGAGATGCAACTTCCTTTTGTCCTCCAGAGTGCTGAGACGATGAAAAAGACCGTCGACCACCTTAACCCCCACCTGCCAAAGATCGACAAAGCAGTCGATACCACCTTGGTATTGGGAACCGTAAAAGGTGATGTACATGATGTCGGAAAGAACCTTGTAGACATCATCCTCTCCAACAACGGCTACAAGGTAGTCAACCTCGGTATCAAAGTCTCTCTCGAGCAGTTCATCGAGAGCCTTAAAGAGTCAAGCGCACAGGCGATCGGTATGAGCGGGCTTTTGGTAAAATCGACACAGGTGATGAAAGAGAACCTTGAAGCAATGAAAGAGGCTGGTATCACCACACCTATCTTACTTGGTGGTGCTGCACTGACACGTACCTTCATCAATGATTTCTGCCGACCATTCTATGATGGGCCTATCTTCTACTGTAAAGATGCCTTTGACGGTGTCACTGCCATGAGCCGCATCGAAGCTGGCAACCTTGATACGGATCTGCATGGCGATGCAGATAAAAAGCGTGTAAAAAAGGTCAAGAAGGAGGTAGTCATCCCACCATTTGATGAACTTCAGATGCCAAAGCGTGACACTCGCATCCCGACCCCTCCATTTTGGGGCCGCCGGGTCATGACACTTAACGCGTCTCAGATCGAGATGGCATTTGAGTGGATCAACCATCGCCTACTCTTTAGACAGCGCTGGGGATATAACGGCAAAGGGATGACAAAAGAGGAGTCACAAAAGCAGGTCGATGATGTGTTGTGGCCGGCATATGACCGTCTCAAGGCTCAGTTTCTTGATGAGAAGCTCTTTGAACCGACCATCATCTACGGCTACTGGCCGGTACGTTCAGATGACACCACCCTGCTAGTCTTTGATGAGAGTGAAGGTTGGAACAATCCAGACGAGGTAAACACAGAACCGTTAGAACATGTCATAGGCCGCGCCTAGCAGCAATTCACCTTCCCTCGACAGGGTAAACAACCCCATCGTGCACTCTCTGATTTCTTCCATAATGATCGTCACGATGTGCTGGGACTTACCTGTGTAAGTGCCGGTGCAAGACTAAGTGAATATGAACGCACCCTCTATGACGCCGGTGATTTCACAGAGTACTACATGGTCCATGGACTCGGTGTAGAACTCGCTGAAGCACTTGCAGAGATCGCCCATAAGCAGATTCGCCTTGACCTCAACATCACGGAAGACGAAGGTTCCAAACTCTCGGATGTCCAGATGAGTAAATATCAAGGTGCACGCTACTCATTCGGCTACGCCGCCTGCCCCGATCTCGAACTCAACCGCCCTCTTTTTGATCTGTTAAAGCCGGAGGAGTTTGGGATAGTATTGAGTGAGACTTTCCAGATACATCCTGAACAGTCTACGTCGGCCTTAGTGGTCTATCATACGGAAGCTACTTATTATAACGTGTAGTGACATAGTTCCTGGCGGCAGGGGGTCAAAGCTTTACTTTATCGCTTCGCTCCGAAAGATAAAGCATCCTGACCCCGTTGAAAGCCATTGTCCTGCTGGCGTTTTAAAATGGAAGAGCACTCTCGTTCCTCAAATCTTACTTGGGAATGTTATGACAGATCATCCAATAGATCAATACAACATGGCTGCGTAAAACTGTTAAAGACAGATAGTGTGATGTATACACTGCCCAAGTAAGACTTGGGAGCGAGGAGAAGACAACCCCAAAGTGTAAACAGCACAGAGCTTCACTTTATCGCTACACTCCACAAGATGAACTAGCCTCATTGAAAGCCATTATCCAACTTGAGCAGAATCCTACAAGAGATAAAAATGTTTCATAGATACAATATTATAGCTTCCAACGATTATGATATAATCCAAACACACGCAAAAAAGGTTACTTGATGACCAGGAACATGATCTTAGACTATCTAAAAAGTAAAAAAGATGAGTTACACAAAAAGTATGGAATCATCTCTTTAGGTCTATATGGTAGTTATGCCAGGGATGAAGCTACCAACAAAAGTGATATCGATATATTTTATGAACGAGACAATGATCTTGAGTTGGAAAGTGGGCTTGAGTTTTTAAATATCAGCAAACAACTTGCACAAGACCTGCAGGTAGCGAAAGTCGATTTTGTATCATTGACCTATATGAATCCTATAGTGAAGTACTATGCTAAAAAAGACTTTATCTATGTATGATACAAAGAACCTGATCCATATACTCACCATGCTTGAATGTATAGAAAAATGTTGGATCTATACTCAGGATTTTAAAGATCCCAATGACTTTATCTGGGCAAATGATCAAAAAGAGTTAAATGCCACTATCTCTCTTTTTATAGCTATTGGCGAAGAGTCTAAAAAGGTCGACACCTCTTTAAAAGATGCAGTGACCTTTGATCTATCATGGAAAGACATAGCTGGATTAAGAGACAAGATATCACATGACTATAGAGGTGTAGATGCTGATATATTATGGGCTGTCATTCATAAAGACCTAAAAAGATTAAAGAGTACATTGACAGAGATGGTCCAAAAGATCGATCCACCGGCAGAGCTCCTAAAAGAGTTTCTGTCGACGCCACACTATAGACATCTTCAGTACTACTCTAAAATGTAGCTACTGAACCGTCCAGGAAGCCTCAAAAGTCTGCTTCACTTCTCCTCTAAACGTGATCGTCCCATCGACAAGCCCAAGATAGAGTGTCTCTCCGCTTTTCGGATAGACCTCTACATGACCACCGATCATCTTCTCCTGGTTCGCACGATAGAAACATGCAGCCATACCTGTTCCACAAGCCAGTGTCTCGTTCTCAACACCACGCTCATAGGTCCGGACCCGCAGTGAACCATCGTCGTTTACCTGAGCGATGTTCACATTGGCATTGTACTGATGACGAAGTACCCGAGCCTCTTCGATATTAAACTGCTCAATGTCCGCAT
>JAUWRZ010000514.1 GCA_030610325.1 Sulfurimonadaceae bacterium
ATATCAGGCTACAACGAGTCTGAACTACTTCATCAACCCCACAATATCTTGCGTCATAAGAGCATGCCAAAACTGATCTTTAGACTGTTATGGGAACGCATTCAAAATAAAAGAGCGATCAACGCGTATGTCAAGAACAGTACAAAGGGTCAAGACCATTACTGGGTCTTTGCCAATGTCACTGCCTCCTTGGATAAAGATGAGAAGATCATCGGTTACTACTCTGTCCGACGCAAGCCATCTGAGAAAGCTGTCAAGACGATGGAAAGTCTCTATATGGAACTTATACAGGCGGAGCAGCAGGGTGGAGTAGAAGCTTCAAAGCGACTTCTTGAGAAGACATTGAAAAAAGCAGGAGTAAGTTATGATGAGTATATCATCTCTCTTCAAGAATAAGCAGACACTCTTTTACATCCTTCTAAGCCTGGGTGCTACCGTGCTTGTTATCACGCAACTCTCTTTGCTCTATGGTGCTATCTTACTATCGCTGCTTTTTATCGGACTTTTCGTCCCGGTAAAAGATCGATCGAGCGATGCCGGACTGTTTAAGCAGATAGAAGAGGTGATGGCTGCTGCTGCGCAGGGAGATCTGGAGCATAGAGTCACGAACATCCATCCAGACTCAAAATACTTCGCTCTTGCATGGAACTATAATAACCTTCTTGATCAGGTCGAGGTCTTCATACGAGACACCGCCAGTGCCATAGACCAGGCAAGTACGGGTGATCATAGTGCCAAGATCTTCTCTGCTGGGCTTAAAGGGAGTTTTGCCAGCTCTATAAGCCCGATAAATCAGGCGCTCGTGGGCATCCTTACTGGCATCAAGATGCAGGCTCAGGGAAGGCTCAGCAGTGCCTTCAACAAGATAGGCGGTGGGACTACAGGCGGACTGTTACAGATAAAAGAGGACATAGGGCGTGGAAGTGAAGTAGCAAAGACGATCCTCTCGACATCACAGCAGACCAGTCAAGCGTCACATGAGAGTCTAAGCTCAGTCGAGGCAGTCCAAAAGAACTTTGAGCGTCTGACACAGAGCATAGCGGAGACGGCAGAGGGTATCTCTAACCTTAGTGAACAGTCCAAAGAGATCTCGACGGTCGCTGATCTTATCAAAGATATTGCTGAGCAGACCAATCTCCTCGCGCTTAACGCCGCCATCGAGGCAGCCCGTGCAGGTGAGCATGGGCGAGGCTTCGCTGTTGTCGCAGATGAGGTCAGAAAGCTGGCAGAACGTATGGCAAAAGCGACTCAGGAGATAGCTATCACTATTGCCACACTGCAACAAGAGACAGTGGGTATCCAGACTTATTCAGATGAGATGTCTGATCTCGCGGCAGAATCAAACAGCTATATGGATGAGTTTAGCGGCAGCTTGCAGAGTTTTAACGAAGCTGCAGAAAGGTCGGCAGGCGATGCACTGCATATCAACAATATCTTTTTGGTCTCTATTGCCAAGATCGATCATATCGTCTTTAAGTCGCGGGCTTACTCTACTATACTAAATGCTAATAGCACTAATGATGCTGTAGACCATCACTCTTGCAATTTTGGTCAATGGTATGTCAGTGAAGGCAAAAAGCAGTTTGGACATACGAAAGTATATGCCAGCATAGAGCAGCCACATAAGCTTCTTCATGACTCTGTTTTGAGAAACATGGTCTATGCCAATGAGGGAACAGTGTTTGTTGAAGCTAACACACAAGATATCATCGCAGGGTTTCAGACCATGGAAGATGCCAGTGATCAGCTCTTCTCACTGCTTGGGACGA
>JAUWRZ010000341.1 GCA_030610325.1 Sulfurimonadaceae bacterium
CCGTAGAACGAAGATATAGCTCTTGGTTCAGATAAACGGTTCTCTTATGAGAAGGCTCGTCTCGAAAGACAATTTCCTAAAGCAGACGTACTGACACTTGTCGATGAGGACTTTCATAACGCGGTAAGTACTCTAAGTAAGAAGCTCTGGACCATCGAGGGTAAAGACCCTCACTATAAGCCACCGATCAAACGACTGAATGTGCGTTGATCAAGATGATACGTTTATATCTATTATTCGTATCATGTTATGAGTCGATTACTCAAAATAATCGGCTCAGTAGAGATGAAAAAGATTGAAAAGTGGAGATTCATTCACAGGGGTATTTTTATGCTAATAGCTAAAAAGAGAAGGCTCTGTACGCATTAATGGTTGAAAGTACTTTTTTTGTGGATTTCATGATTTCAAGTCCCCTGATTTAGGGCATTAGATCATTAAAAACCCCATACCAATCACTAACGTGTACATAGCCAAAGAGAATGACAATCGTTCCCCTTGTCTCTCTTCTCTAGGAGTCTTTACCTGATGATGAAATAGCAAAACGATAAAGTGTCTTAGGTTCGATATCGACCATGCCCTGCTTAAATTCTAAACATCCCCATTCTTTATCAATATGGGCACTTTTCAAGTCATCACGATTTATTTTAGATCCTATCAATGTACTGATGTCAACTATCTTTTCAGTACCATCTTCAAAAGCAAGATCAAAAAGATAGCCTTCAATATTATTAAATCTTAATAATCTCATCTTATTACTCTAATGGGGCAATTTTATGAAAATCTTGTGTTTCCCACATCTCTAACAGCTCTTCTTGATGCAGTTCAGCCCATTCTCTCGCTAGTATTCTTGCTCTTTTAGGCAATGAGCCTTCTATGATGTTTAAATCCTCTATCTCCATAACAGCCTGATATTCGTTGTATTTGATATGGATATGTCTCGGTGGGTGTTCGTTGTCAATACTAAACATCCTGATAATCAGTCCATAAAATCTGCTCAATTCTGGCATAGATAGATCCTAATATGTAGATTATTAAATTGTATCAGAAAAAACACAGATCTATCTATGTTTAAGATCTCGCAATAACATTATAAATATCATCATCCTGTTTGGTATGATTAAACTGACAAATAAAAGGATCTACAAGGTGAATTGGGAAATATGTGAGGTGTTTTGAAAGATCTCACACCCGAAGGTGTGAGAGAAGAAAGATCACTTATAGCGATAAGTGATGCGGCCTTTGTCAAGGCTGTAGGGAGTGAGTTCAAGTTTGACCTTGTCTCCCGGGAGGATCTTAATATAGTGCATACGCATCTTACCGGCGATGTGACATAGTATCACATGCCCGTTATCAAGCTCTACACGAAATGTTGCATTCGGCAGTGCTTCAACTACTTTACCGTCGACTTCAATAACATCAGCTTTTGACATCTATTTGTACCCTTTAAACTTTTGAAAGTATTTCAGCTCTGCCGTTTATCACAGCGACTGTATGTTCGTAATGAGACCCACGGAGGCCGTCACTGCTGACGACATCCCACTTGTTTTCCAGGATAACAGCCTGATCTTCTCGTTGACAGATCATAGGCTCAAGGCAAAAGACCATACCATTCTTGATCTTTGGTCCCGCCTTGGGATTGTTCCCTTCCAGATAGTTCGGGATCTCCGGCTCTTCATGCGGTTTCTTACCGATGCCATGACCACAAAAGCCATGCAGCGGTACAAAACCACGATCGAGGATAAACTGCTCTATCAGGTGAGAAAGCTCTTTGAATCGCATACCATCTCGAATGTTCTCGATAGCATAATACAAAGTATCTTTCGCACACGCGATGAGTGCCTCATCCTCTTTAGTCACTTTTCCAACAGGGACGGAGACTGCTGCGTCACCGAAGTAACCTTCAAGCTCTGTCCCTATATCGTAACCGATGACATCACCCTCTTTGAGTTGATAATCAGTTGGGATACCATGGATGATGACTTCATTAAGAGATGTGCATACAGCTGAGGGAAAACCATACAGGCCCTTAAAAGAGGGCTTGGCGCCATGAGCAAGGATAAACTCCTCTGCCATGTCGTTTAGCTCTTTAAGGCTTACGCCTGGACGTGTATGCTCTTCTAGCAGTTTAAGTGCGCCGGCAACGATCTTGTTGGCGGCTCTGAGTCTTTCTATCTCTTGTGGTTTGCGAAGCGCAATGGCCATCTTTATAGACCAACCGCGCTTAGAGTCTCGTATTTGCTCATATAGACCTGAGCCTCGATCTTACGCATCGTATCCAGGGCGACCTGAACGACGATCAGTACCGCAGTACCACCAAAGAAGAACGGAACACCCATACCTTTGATGATCATGAATGGCAGAGTCGCCACCAGACCAAGATAGATGGCTCCCGAGAATGTCAGTCGACTTGCGACTTCGTTCAAGAACTCCGCAGTCGATTTACCCGGACGTACACCCGGAATAAACCCACCTTGACGTTTAAGGTTGTCAGAGATGTCTTTCGCGTTAAAGACGATCGATGCATAGAAGTAGGCAAAGAAGACTACGAACAAGAACGTCAAGAAGTTAAAGAAATAACCATTTGGGTTCAATACATCGGCTACAGCCTGCACATAAGGGTTGGTACTCGATGAGAGCACCGTCATCGGGAACATCAAGATCGCCGAAGCGAAGATGACCGGGATGACACCTGAAAGGTTCACCTTGATAGGGATGTAGTTCATAACACGTTTGTTTTGGTTCTGTAACATCGTCTTCTTGGCATAGGTAATAGGTACCCTACGTTCACCCAATTCGACATAGATGATGACAAAGACCGTAGCCAGGATCAAGATCAAGATACCGATAAGTGTGATGAAACTCATCGCACCGGTATTTATCATAGTGATAGACTGACTTATCGCACTTGGTATCGCAGAGACGATACCGGCGAAGATGATCAGAGAGATACCGTTACCGATACCACTTTGTGTGATCTGTTCACCGATCCACATCAACAACATCGTACCTGCAAGCATAGAGAATGCAGAGATGACAATAAATGTTGTGTGGTCTGTTAAGATCGCACTTGAGCCGTCAGGCCCCGTCAAACTCTGTAGACCAATGCTTACACCGATTGCCTGTACGAGAGTAATAGCAATTGTTGCATAACGGATGATCTGCATATATTTCACCATACCATCACGCTCTTTTTTCATCTGACCCAA
>JAUWRZ010000395.1 GCA_030610325.1 Sulfurimonadaceae bacterium
ACAAGCAGTTGTCGTTTCTAACGGCGAACTCACATATACATCCCACCATTTACTTTTAGGGTCTCGCCGGTGATGTAGCTGGCATGGTCGCTAAGTAGAAACGCGGTAGCTTCTGCTACTTCTGCAGGATCGCCAAAGCGTCCCATAGGTATCTTTGATGTGAAAGCACTCTTGATATCATCACTAAGTTCATCTGTCATATCTGTAGCGATAAAACCCGGCGTCACTGTATTGTAACGTATGCCGCTTGTAGCTGACTCTTGAGCAAAACTCTTTGTCATGGCGATCAGACCGCCTTTAGACGCCGCGTAGTTTGTCTGTCCGGCATTACCTGTCTCACCGACGATAGAAGCGATGTTTACGATGGCTCCGAACTTCTTTTTACGCATGGCCTTCATCGACTCACGACAACCGATGAACGCCGAGGTCAGGTTTGCATTGATGACAGACATGAAATCATCACTCTTCATGCGAAGTGCCAGTTTATCATTCGTAATACCGGCATTGTTGACCAGATATGAGAAAGCGCCATCTTCTGCGACGATCGACTTTATCGCACTGACAAATGCTGCTTCGTCACTGACATCAAAACCAATAGTCTCAGCCTCTCCACCTGAAGCGATGATCTCTGCCTTGACTGCTTCTGCTGCATCTGCACCACTACGGTAATTTACCCATACTTTCAGGCCATATCCACCAAGGACCTTGGCTATCTCTGCACCTATACCACGACTTGAACCTGTGACTAAAACATTTTGTCCGCTAAATCTCATCTTCTTCCTTATCTATTTTAAATACTTCTCTTCTATCACGACGCATAGACTAGACCAACGAGTGATCCATCTCTTCCGGACGCTCAATACCCATAAGACTCAAGACTGTTGGCGCGATGTTGTTCAGACCACCGGCATCGACCTTTGTGACACCATCAGCCATCACAAAACACCACACTTTACCGACAGTATGATTGGTCAACACATTACCTCTATCATCTCGCATCTCTTCACAGTTACCATGATCGGATGTGAGCACGACTGCATACTCATTACGTTCCGCACTCTCCAGGATACGCCCAAGTTCATTATCTACTATTTCGACCGCTTTGACTCCTGCATCAAAGTTCCCGGTATGTCCGACCATATCACCATTGGCAAAGTTGACGACTATGAAGTCAGTCGCTTCGTCCATCGCCTTTAGTACGGCGTCACCGACTGCCGGTGCACTCATCTCCGGCTGCATATCATAGGTCCTTACATCCGGACTTGGGATCAGTACCCGTGTCTCATTAAGATAAGGTTCATCGATCCCTCCGTTAAGAAAGAAGGTGACATGTGCATATTTCTCTGTCTCAGCGGTGTGAAGTTGACGAAGCCCCTGCGCACTTATGACCTCCGCGAGGGTGTTTTTGGGACTATCTTTCTCAAAAAGGACCGGGTAGGGAAAGCTTTTGTCATAAGTAGTGATAGTAGCCAGGTTGACCGGGATATAAGTCCGCTCGAACTGATCGAAACTCTCATCACCGATCGCTGTCGTCATCTCACGCATCCTGTCACTTCTAAAGTTGAATGTCAAGACGGAATCGCCCTTTTTAAAGCCATCATAGCCTTCAAAAGCAGTTGGGACGAGAAACTCATCCGTGATATCATCAGCGTAAGAGTTCTCTATATAATCACTCGGTGTGTTATCACTTTTGACCGAAGCGTTGACTATGGCCTCATAGCCCTGCTGTACACGATCCCAACGGTTATCTCTGTCCATCGTATAGAAGCGTCCACCGATCGTCGCGATCTTGATCTTATCACTCAAATGTGCACTGATCTGCTGTAGATAAAGTTTGGCTGATGTAGGTGAGACATCACGCCCATCCGTGATAAGATGTAACCAGACCTCTTTACCTGCTTCCTGGGCAATATCGGCAAGACCGATGAGGTGATCGATATGTGAATGCACCCCACCATCACTCATCAGACCAATAAGATGCAGACGCTTACTACTACCGAGCAGCTTGAGCAGTTCAGGATTATCCGCAAGTGTATGCTCCTGCAGGGCCAGTGAGATCTTAACGAGGTCCTGATATAAGATCCGTCCGCTTCCAATGGTCATATGCCCTACTTCAGAATTTCCCATCTGACCTTCAGGCAGACCAACACTCAGACCGGAGGTATCTACCAGTGAATGGGGAACATCACGGAAGAGTCTGTCATAGATCGGTTTGTCTGCATTGTAAAAAGCGTTGAACTCAGTCTTGGAAGAATATCCAATACCATCGGTGATAACCAGGATCGTTTTTTTACTCAAATCATTGTTCCTTGATCTAAACGTATTTTGGGGGCAATTATAATAAGATGTCGCTTTTAACTGAATAAACAAATCGAATTAGGAGTCTGCTCTATCAGACTCCTTTACACCAGGCCTTTTTCTATGCTTTATGCTATCTATAATCTTTTTGACATCCATCTCTTTTACTATATCTCTGTTCGCGCCGGGTTCTCCTTTTTCATTGCCCTGCTGCTGACTCTGTTCCTTATGCCAAAGTTTATCCGCTGGGCACAACGCTCAGACAGTCACCAACCTATCAATGACTGGGCACCAGATAGCCATAAGGAGAAAGCCAAGACACCTACTATGGGCGGTATCGTCTTTATCGGGGCTACCATCATCGCTTCGCTGCTTACGGCCAAGCTTAACAACTACTACGTGATCGGCGGTCTGATGACCCTGACCTTCTTTGCGCTCATCGGTTTTCAGGATGACTGGTCAAAGGTGCGTAAGAACGAGAACCTTGCCGGACT
>JAUWRZ010000465.1 GCA_030610325.1 Sulfurimonadaceae bacterium
CCTTTCTTCTCTTAGAGTCAGTCGACATTCATATAAGCCAATACCCCATCCTTATCGCTCACCCTCTTTCTGATCCCGCTGCTCCATGCCTCTGCCAGACACTCCAAAGCAAGAAGTCTCTTTACTGTCTCTACATGACTGCTCGGGTCTTTAAACGCACTATTGGCATCTTCGATAGTGACGGTGATGTCCGCTCTACGCACAAGCTCTACCAAGTCCCCTTTTTGAAACGTCCCCTCTTGCAACACCCGGTAATACCAACCGGTCTTCCCACTGTCGTAGATCTCTTTTGTAAACCTCTTATCACCCCACCGTCTCGAGATCTTCCAGCATGGTTTTCGGGGCTGAGAGACTTCCAGGATGACTGAGCCTATCTTATGGACATCACCGATGCAGACACTCTTCTCATCTATCGCATCAAACGTTAGGTTCTCAGCCAGTGCGCCAAAAGGCAGACTCTCGACTTCCAAAAACTCCTGCCAGGCTTTGTAGTTGAGAAAACTATTAGCAAACACCGCCTTCTCCACTCCGCCATGATGCACGGTGTCAGCCACAAAGTCCCCAATGATGCCCTCTTTAGTCACTTCGACTTCTCCATCGACTGGATTTTTGTAGGAGGCAGTCGTGTAGGCTTTTTTCAGGAACTCTTTGCTTTGTGTATCCCCGCTTGTCACTACTTTTCCGACTTGGACGGATAATACTTTTGCGATCTTTTGTGCGCTGTTTTTCATTCTCTATTCCTATCATCTCTATTGTTTACTATGGATCAGGTCTTTCTCCTCATACATAGATGAGATCTTTTTTTGCGTAGTGTTTGATGATAGGGTTCATAGCATCAAGACTGACAAAATCCATCTTTGCTTTTAGATTATCTTCCATCTTTTTCACAAAGGCATTAAACTCAAACAGCCCCATACTAAAACGGCTATCACTCTCTTTACCTGCCTCATCTCTCGCAAAACTTCCATATAGACCAATGGAGATGTAATGCTTTTGGGCGAACTCCCGTTTATGCTCTTTGAGGTAGTCTAATATCTCATCATAAGAGCTGTCTTCAGGCAAGGAATCAATGATCTTTTTGACCGTCATCTTTGGTGCTGTCATCTTGTCACCCTCAAATCTATTTCTTTTTCGATTATAGCAGATTGGTGTTGATATTCTAAAATCGAGGCACCTACATCCGTTCTACAAGTAACCTCATTATCATTGGCTTAAAGCCATTGACATATGACACCATATAGTGGTATCATATAAACATGAGCAAAAAAGACAAACTCTTAAAAAAGTTCACCGAGGTGCCACCCCGAAAAGACTTGACCTTTACAGAGCTTGCAGCTCTCCTTGGACAGTTGGGCTTTGAGAAGAGAGATGGGAGCGGCTCAAGAGTCAAGTTTGTAAGAGATGGCTTACTCATCAATCTGCATAAGCCACATCCAGATGATACACTGAAGGTGTATCTCGTCAAACAAATACAAGAGCGACTAAAGGAGATATGATGCTTAAGCACAAAGGATATTATTCAGAACCTAAATACTCCAGGGAGGATGAACTATTTTTCGGGACGATCGAAGGGATCGATGACCTCATCACCTTTGAAGCTGAAAATGCATCTGACCTTAAACAAGAGTTTCTAGAGGCAGTCGAAGATTATTTGATCACATGTAAAGAGATGGGGAAATCACCTGATAGACCTTACAGTGGTGATATCCGCTTACGCATGGGCGAACCTCTACATAAACAGGCGGCAATGGCTGCATTTGAAGCGGGAGAGTCTTTAAACTCTTATATACTTCAGACACTTACAGATGCACTTACCAAAAAGACTCGTTCATTGGCTTGAGCTATGCTGTTTTAGTGAAAGAGTATGAAAATATTCATCATCT
This sequence comes from Sulfurimonadaceae bacterium, assembly GCA_030610325.1. Taxonomy (GTDB): domain Bacteria; phylum Campylobacterota; class Campylobacteria; order Campylobacterales; family Sulfurimonadaceae; genus BB26. The sequence continues at coordinate 1,884 of JAUWRZ010000465.1, forward strand.
CTGTCAGATCAGTGAACATCAAAAGTGCTTTCACCACAAGAACTCTTACATCTATTAGGAGAAATATAATGGCAGCAGTCAGTTTACGATTACCCGATTCTATCTATCGATTCGCTAAAGAGTTATCTCAAAAGGACCATGTCTCCTTTGAACCAGTTTATCGCGACTGCAGTAGCAGAGAAGGTCTCTGCCTTAAATACTGAAGCCTATTTAAACGAACGTGCTTCAAGAGCTTCAAAAGAGAAGTTCTTAGAAGCACTGAAAAAAGTACCTGATGTCGAACCGGAACCGTTTGATAGATTGTGAACATAGGGTATCACTCGGTGCCAGTATCTAAGTCTATATCTCACTAGACTTTCCTCGGCCTTCCCCGCTGGTTAAGTGTAGATAAC
>JAUWRZ010000132.1 GCA_030610325.1 Sulfurimonadaceae bacterium
ACGGCGCTTTGGCTTTTTCTTTATCTCCTGCTTCATCCCAACACCCCTATGGTCACTGTCGTGACAAAGGCGATCAACATGGCAAAGAGAAGAGCCAGCAGGTTTCGGATGATGGTAAAACGGCCACCAAAAAGGCTCCACTCCAATGGTAACTGGACAAGCCCCAGTGTCACCCAGGCCAAAATAAATGCACTAATAGCGTAATAGGAGACCCCCTCTTTGAGCAGTTCTCCGCCGATGATATAACTCAAAAAAGGCTGTCCGACAGAGATCCCACCGACCAGAGTACCCATAAGTGCGTCATACAAGGCGTTACCGATAAAGAGCGAATGGAGCATCTCCGGGGTGACAAAGACATCAAAGAGTCCGACCAGACCGATGACGGCAAAGAGCATAGGAGCGATGGCAAGGAGCGATCTGAGCGCACCATGAAGAGCCTCTTTAAAACGTTCAGATATAGTCATGATGGACTCTCCTTTGCCGCATTCTATCACAGTCCGGAAATGTTCTTATGAGTATTGCTGAAGCAAAGAGAGTCATCTGGGTCCTGTGCCAAAGGCTTACAAGACCAGGGTGAAGATCAATGCTTGGCCAGATAGTTCACTACAGCTTCGTTTGCATATTCACCATCTTTTTGACGGATCTTTTTGACCGCGATACCAACACGTTCGACAGCCTCACTCATATGTTCACCTATCGCCTGGACAAGTAGAAGATCACAGTCAGCGATGTTTGCCAGACTCTTTCCATGTCCGCTGATATGCTCCTCATTCCCGCCATGGTCATGCTCCTCGTGATGGTCATGTGCATGGCCTTGCGGAGCTTCGACTATCTGCTCAAACTCTCTGTCTTCAAATATCGCGAAATAGGGAGCCTGCCCCGTACGCTTGACTATTTTGAGGTTCTCTCCCTCTACTGCTATTGCTATTCTCATCACTCTTTCCTTTTTATCTATTTTTACGATCATAGGAGTCGGTCATCTACTCGGAGCGCAATATCCACTCCGAAAGTCTCTCCAGTTCATCGTCACTGATCTGTTTGAATGATGGCATGATGGCCCCATTTGAATGCTCCCAACTCTCTCTACTTCCCTCTTTAATACTTTGCTTCATCTTCTCTTTTGAATCAGTATGCCTTTTAGCGATATCTATGAACGAAGGCCCGATGACTTTTCTATCTACCTTATGACACCCCATACAGCGGTACTTCAGCGCCACCTTTTTCCCCGGCTCAAGGGCATCATACTCCGCTTTTTCCTTCATCTTTTTTGTAAGTCTCTCCTGGGTGTAGTATTTAAACATATAGATCGCGATGGCCCTGGCTTCCTCTTTTGTCACACTCTCTTTTAACGATGGCATAAGTCCATACCGCTTGATGCTCTCTTTATCACAAAATGCCTTCTTGGCAGAGGGATCGCGTACATAATCCACTACGAACTCTATGGCTTTTGAACGTTTCTCACTCTCGTTCGAAGCGCTGACAAGCTCAGGGATATGTACAGATATAGCCAACATCGGTGGAGCCAGCTCATCATCAGAGATAACAGGCGGGACATGCAGATCATGACAGGAAGCGCAGTGCTGCTCAGTAAGCTTCTTGCCATCAAGCTCTATAGTCGGCTTGTCATCATCGCAAGCAGTAAAGCCCAACAGTACAAAGCTCATAAAAAGTAATCTAAACATAACACTTCCTTGATATTGTTGATGAAAGTATAGTTATTTGACGATTAAAATAAAGTAAATATATAGTTTAATCGTCAAAAATAAGTTTTAAAAAGTCTTGACTATAATCAATGATAATTATTATCATTATTGTTACAATGTCATCAATAATTCAATAAGGAACTCTCATGTTAAAGAAGACCTACCTTTTATTAGCACTTTTATTACTAAGCCTCACCTCTGCTTATGCCGATCAGAAAGTAAAAAAATTGGTGATAGCGGGGCCATTTGCTACCGTCTCGCACCCTGTCATGCATATGATAAAGACCGGTGCATTAAAAGATGTCGCCGAAGAAGTCGAGTTCAGACTCTGGAAGAACCCCGATGAGCTTCGCGCTATGACGATCAAGGGTGATGTCGACTTTGTAGCACTTCCTACCAATACGGCCGCTATCTTACATAATAAGGGTGTAGATCTTAAACTGATCGATGTCTCTGTCTGGGGGATCCTCGGTATGATCAGCCGTGATAAGGAGCTTAAGCGCTTAAAAGATTACAAAGGGAAAAAGATCGCCATCCCTTTTCGTGCTGATATGCCCGACATCGTCTTCAACCAACTTCTTAAGCATCAGGGACTTGACCCAAAGAAGGACTTTGAGCTTGTCTATGTCGCCAGTCCGATCGATGCCATGCAGATGCTGATCATGCGTCGGGTAGACCATGCCCTGCTGGCTGAACCGGCCATCTCGATCGCACTGCGAAAGACAAAGTCGTTCCCGGTCAACATCGTAGCACCAGACCTTTACCGTAGCACCGACCTTCAGGAGGAGTGGGCAAAAGTCTTTAAACGTGATGCCCGCATTCCTGAAGCGGGGATCGCTGTCGTTGGAGAGATGAAGGAGAGAGCTGACGTGATAGCACGCTTCCTGGAGGAGTATAGAAAGTCACTTAGCTGGTATAAAAAGTACCCTAAAGAGGCTGCTGATCTGGTCGTACGAACACTCCCGATGCTAGAAGAGAGAGGACTGGCAGACTCTATCACTCATGTCAACCTCAAAAGTGTCGATGCGAGCGAAGCACGAGAAGAGCTGGAGTCCTTTTTTGATGTCCTTAAAGATGATGAACCTAAAAGCATCGGTGGGAAGCTACCCGCAGATGACTTCTACTATAAAGCCAACTGATGAACTCTCTACTCAAGATACTCAAGGACTTCCCAGCCTATCTCTGGAGCGGTTGGGGAGCTATCGCCTCCATACTGCTCTTCATCGCGTTTTGGGACGCAGGGAATCAGATCTACGGAGATCTTGTCCTCCCCTCCCCGCTTGAGACCTTTAAGACACTGATGAGCATGCTGCAGGATGAGTCCGTCATAACCGAGATCAAGGTGACACTCTACCGTGCCTCTATGGGCTTTGGTATCTCCTTGCTTTTCGGCTCTGCACTCGGACTCATCGCCGGATTTTTTGCGACAGCCTCCATGATGAGTCGTCCCATCGTCACCATCTTGGTGGGTATGCCCCCTATCGCCTGGATCGTACTGGCGATGATCTGGTTTGGTATGGGTGATGAGACAGTCATATTTACCGTCGTCGTCGCCTCCTTCCCTATTATCTTTGTAGGAGCCCTTCAAGGGACACGTACCCTTGATGGTGATCTTAAAGAGATGGCCGACAGCTTTGGACTACCGTGGCATATGAAGTTCTTTGATGTCTATTTCCCTCATATCTTCTCCTATGTCTTCCCTGCATGGGTAAGCGGGCTTGGCATGGCATGGAAGATCGTCATCATGGCAGAACTGCTTGCCACCAGTGATGGTATGGGAGCTTCTTTGGCCGTTGCGAGAAGTCAGCTGGATACCCCTACCGCGCTTGCCCTGGTCGTCATCATGATAGGGTCACTTATGTTTATAGAGTACATCATCTTAGAACCAATAAAAAGAGAGGTCGAACTATGGAGAAGCTAGAGGTAAAAGGTCTACATCACCATTTTGGCTTTACGGAGATCTTAAGAGATATCAGCTTTACATTAGACAAAGGTGAAGTCCTCTCTATTGTCGGTCCCAGTGGCGGCGGTAAGACCACACTGTTGCACTTATGTGCTGATCTTCTCGATGTTGAGGAAGGCAGTGTCACAAACAGCTTTGCCAGCAGCTCCTATGCTTTTCAGGAAGACAGACTGCTGCCTTGGAAAAATGTGATAGACAATATCGCTCTCGGGCTGTTGGCCAAGGGAGATAAAAAGAGTGTCGCTATCGAAAAGTCCCAGGAGATCGCACTAAAGTTTGGCCTCGAAGAGGAGGACTTTGAGAAGTTCCCCAAAGACCTCAGCGGAGGGATGAAGCAGCGCGTCAGTTTTGCCCGTGCCTTAGTGGTCAAGCCTTCACTTCTTTTTCTGGATGAGCCGTTCTCCGCACTCGATATCGGACTTAAAAAAGAGCTGCAGGCTATCTTGATCGAGATGATCTCCAAAAAAGAGATCAGTGTCCTCTTTATCACCCACGACCTGATGGAAGCGATAAGACTGAGCGATGAGATACTGCTGCTAAAAGCCGACCCGGGACATATCGTGAAAAAGTTTCAATATGACCTGCCTCAGGATAAACGTGATGATAAGTACGTGTATGGCGAGAGTGCCAAGATACTGCAAGATGACGAGATCATCGATACCTTTGAACTGGAGCTGAGATAATGGATAAGCAGATGACTGAAGAGAAGCTACACCAAGAGGGAGGCGCTCTGCACGCTACCAATCACTACCTCTACTACCCTGATGAGAAAGATGTGCCACCTTACCTGGCTTATGGCTTTAGACCGGTCTTTCTGCTTCTGGCACCCTACCTCATCATCTCCATGCTCTTGTGGGGGATGGTCTGGAGCGGTCTTATCTCTGTGCCATTTATGGGTGACATGCTGACCTGGCACGTCTATGAGATGCTTTTTGGCATCCTCACTGCCGGAGTCATGGCCTTTTTGACAACAGGTCTGCCGGAGCTTTTTCCCGGAGTAGTACCCTTTATCGGTAAACGATTAAAGTATGTGATGATGTTATGGGTCGCGGGGCGCATCAGTTTTTGGACTATAGACATAACAGGTGTCTACCTGACTGCTGTTTTAAACCTGGCCATGCTTGCCTGGCTCATCTGGTTTGCCAAAGATGTCGTACTCGACAGACTTCAGAGACACGCATCCCTGGGTTATGCCCTTGTGGTCATCTTTATGCTCGAAGCGTGGTTCTTTGCATCCCAGGCAGGGCTGGCACTCACTCCGGCGATGGATATACTCAAGATCGCACTCGGAGCGCATGTGGTACTTATCTTACTAGCGATGCGACGTGTCAATATGGAAGCGATCAACGAGCTGATGGAAGATAAAGAGATCGATGATATCTATGTCGCACGACCCCCGTTGACCAATCTTGCTGTCTTCAGTGTCATTGTCTTTACCGTCGTTGAGTTCTTCTATCCAGAGAACTCTGCCTTGGGTTGGTTGGGGCTGGCCGCTGCTGCTGCCATCCTGGCCATCACCAGTGATTATAACCTTAAAGATAAGTTCCTCTGGGATCAGCCGTATGTGCTCTATCTTGCGACTATCTTTGTGCTTATGTCTGTTGGTTATGGACTGATGGGATGGGACCTACTCAATGATGACATCTATGGCATCAATCACTTCAGGCACTTTATCACAAGCGGAGGATACGGTCTTGCTTATCTGATGATAATGATAGTCATCGGATGGATCCACACCGGACGACATCTGACATCGAACATCTACACCCATCTTATGGTACTGCTCATGATCATTGCGACAGTGATGCGAGGGGTGATACCATTTTTTGAAGAGTACACAAGTGAGCTATACCTCTACTCATCGATCGTCTGGACGATCCCGTTCATGTTGTACATCAAAGTGTTCTTTCCCTTTTTAGTGGCACCTAGAGCAGATGGAGTCCAGGGGTAGAGCGATCATAAAGATCGCTCGACACTGCCCTCTCTCTCCAGATAGTAGACATCAAGATCATCGGCAATAAAGAGTTGCCCCTTAAAAGCCTGCTTTATCTCATCATAGATCGTCTCGGCACTTAAGAGGCTATTTTTGGCGTAGCGGGAGCTGATATGGTTGGCAATAAGGTTCTTGACATGCTTATCATTCGCTGTCGTACCAAGCTCTTTGGCAGTAGTGTGCAGGTATTTTTTCTCCAGCTTATCATAGACCGCCTGCGTGTAGGTGCACTCATGTACCAGCAGGTCCAGCCCTTTGAGATAGTCTCCCAAGATAGATGGAGTGCTGTTATCACCGGCGATGATCAGGGATCTTCCAACGATCGGGTCAAGCATAAAAGCCTCCGGCTCCAGCTCCCTGCCTTCAAACATCACTCGCTTTCCTTTTTTCAACTCACCATAAAGCGGTGACGGCTCCAGACCAATCGACCTTAGTCGCTTCTCATCAAGCCTGTTCTCTATAGCGTTCTCTTTGATGTAAAAAGCATGACTCTCTATGGAGTGGATAAGTGGCAATACCTTCAATGTGAACCTGTCAAAGACATAGGTCTCTTCGACTTTGAACTCGATGATACTCAGTACATATCCCAGACTCTCTTTTGAAAGGTCCATGACACACTC
>JAUWRZ010000157.1 GCA_030610325.1 Sulfurimonadaceae bacterium
GGCAAGCTATAAGACCGAGGGCAATAAGCAGGTCCAGCGTACCATCGAAGTATTTCAGAGCAAGGACTGTGATATCGTCATGTTCGACAGTGTCTTTCACAATATACAGTCCATCATCAAAGTGACCAAGACGACCACTGACCTAAAGAGTGGCGAGATCAGACAGACGGAACAGTCCCTTATCGCAAACTTCAAAGCAGACGCACAGGAGTTCGGGAAGATGATACTACAGCACTGGCGAGTGGAGACCTACCACTACCACCTCGACACACTTATGAAGGAAGACAGCCATATCGTCTATGTCGATCCCTTCAGTATCGCTATACTCCGAAGCTTCGCTCTGAACCTCTACCAGCTTTTCTTCAATGACCATGGAGGTGAGAAGATAATAGTCGATGGTAGACAGACGAAAAAGCCGTTGACCATGGCGAGGACAAAGCGGTATTTCCAGAACTCCGATCAGTTCACATCTGAGCTTTTTGAACCGTCATAACAGCCAAGACAATATCTGACACTTTCTCATATCGGTAGTGATAGTATGACCAGCGAGTATGCCCTGAAAATGGAGAAATAGGGTCTTTTTACGTACCTTTCTTGATCTCTACTGGATCACGTATGATATCTTCGTCAAAAAAACGTAGTGACTCTTTGTTTCGCAAGTATTTGTGTCTGATCTTTGAAGTCATCGGATTTACCTATTTTTTAAGGATATGTTGAAATGTTTTATTAGATTTTAATGGTAAATAGAAGAGTTTTAAAAATTCACTTTTAAGTATGACCTCTCTGATCAACAGAGGGACACTTATACTAATGATAAATGCTATTATGGCATCTAATGCGAAAGAGTTAAAAATAGAATGTTCATGGAGTAGAGTATATACGTTGTTGTGTATTTGGAAGTGAAATAGCAATATAAATAGACTTGCTACACCAAATGTTGTAAAAAATGTTGTAAGGAATCTATTTCCAGAAAAGTAATAGGAGATAGATAATATCATATATATACCAGCGAACGCAGCGAATGTAGTCATGAGTGGTTCGTTATAAGTCCTTTGATTCAATTCTATATATGCATCAGTGTAAATAGAGATAGAGGTAAGAGTAAATACAGCGAACAACAGGATTTTTATGTTTGGTCTAAAGAGCTGTATTCTTTTGCTTAAAAAATGACCAGAGAGAAAAAAAGCAATACTTATGGACGCGATATCGAGACTATATGGTAGACCTCGCAGAGGTATTTCTTTGGTAGAGATAGTTAGATGAAAATACTTAAACGTATCTATATAAAAAGAACCAAAAACAAATAAAAAGAGAATAAACAAGACTTTGATCATATCAGAAGCTTTTTGAAGTCCGGTGTAGTAAAATAGCAAATATGAGAGCATAAACAGAGCCCATAGATGGGTTAAGAACCATAACGGTTCTACTTGGATCACACTTCCATTTCCGTAGAAAACACCTACTAGACTTTTTGATCCTACATACTCTGGGAAAATACTCGATAGAAAAGCAAAAGAGAACAAAGTGACAAAATATGGTTTGAGTAAAGCATCTGTTTTATCTAAGATAAAAGCTTTTGGTTTAGAAGACACACTAAAAAACACTCCAGATAGAAAAAAGAATAGGGGCATCCTAAATAATCCTAAGGATTCATGTAGTGCAGGTGATAGATGACTCAAGTCACTATGGCCAAAGGCAACAAGGAGGATACTTATCCCTTTTGCTATATCAATAAAATTAATACGTTTCTTGATTTGATTACCTTTGTGCATATTAATAGTTGCTAGACCATCTTTGATGAAGATGCCCCTCGACTCTCATCGTCAGTGTGAAAGTGAGCTCTTGTAATTGGGTCAATAACCTTTTAAATACCTTAGTTCCGCACCTTCATGTCTTCTCTTTTTGAAGTCTTTATCCTTCACTATGTACGTTTTAGGACCTTTGCCTATTGATGTGCACAGGGTTTTTATCAGAGCAGATGCCCCATCTGCTCTTTCTTGACCTTCAAATAACCCTCATTATGGGTATTTGAGTCGATGACGATAGGAAGGCGCTCGACGATATTGATATCTTCAAGTGACTTTATCTTCTCTGGATTATTGGTCATCAGGCGGATGCTGTGGATGTCGAAATGGTGTAAGATCGTCGTAACGACCTCATAGGTACGCTCATCGGCAGCAAAGCCGAGTTGATGGTTGGCTTCGACTGTGTTCAGACCGCTGTCTTGCAGGGCGTAGGCATTGATCTTGTTTACCAGACCGATATTACGGCCCTCCTGTCGCAGGTAGATCACCATGCCACCACTTTTTTCGATCGTCTGTAGGGCGAACTCAAGCTGGTCCCGGCAGTCACACTTCAGGCTTCCGATGGCATCGCCAGTCAGACACTCTGAGTGGATGCGGACGATGGGTGTACTCTCCAGCGGTTCTTTATAGATGGCAAGATGCTCTTTGTGACCCTCTTTAAACGCTTTGACTTTGAAAGTACCAAAGCGTGAAGGAAGATTGGCAGCATCAGAGATAGTTATATGCATTGATTTAAACTTTTTATGGCTAGAATTGAGCTCATATAATATAGATGCGTGATTATAACAGATTTTGCATCAACTAGAAGGGTCAAAATGTTTCAACGTTTTCGACGGACACGTCTAAATCCACATCTGCGCTCACTTGTACGTGAGACCTCAATAAGTGTCGATGATTTTATCTATCCACTTTTCGTACGTCCGGGAGAGGGCATCAAGACCGAAGTCAGCTCTATGCCTGGGGTCTATCAGATGAGTCTCGATGAGGTCATCAAAGAGTGTGAGATACTCAAAGCCATGGGGCTTTACAGGGTCATCTTATTCGGTATTCCGGAGACAAAAGACTCTGTCGGTTCAGACGCAGTGTGTGACCACGGTATTATCGCTACGGCAGTCCGTGAGATAAAGCGTGCTCATCCGGATATGTTCGTAGTCACGGACCTCTGCTTTTGTGAGTACACGGATCATGGGCACTGCGGGATCATCGACCATGTCCACCAGACAGTAGATAATGATGCTACGTTGAAGATCTCTGCACAGCAGGCGATCGTCCATGCGAAGGCTGGAGCCGATCTTATCGCACCATCAGGGATGATGGATGGGATCATTGAGACCTTGCGAGGTGCACTCGACGAAGGTGGTTATGAGAGTCTGCCTATCATGAGTTACTCGACAAAGTTCGCCAGTGGATATTATGGACCATTCCGTGATGTCGCAGAGTCAGAACCGAGCTTTGGCGATCGTGCAAGTTATCAGATGGATCCGGCAAACCGTCGTGAGGCTATTAATGAGAGCATCGCTGATGAGGCTCAGGGTGCCGACATCCTGATGGTCAAACCGGCACTGGCTTTCCTGGATATCATCAGAGATATCAGAGAGGTCACGAACTTGCCGCTTGCTGCCTATAATGTGAGTGGGGAGTATGCACTGCTCAAGTTGGCAGGGAAGCAGGGTCTGATCGATTATGACCGTGTGATGATGGAGACGATGGTCGGCTTCAAACGAGCAGGTGCAGATATACTAATAAGTTATCATGCCAAAGAGGTCGCCAAGTTACTAAACTAAAATGAGTTGTATCCGTATTGTGATATGATTGGCTAGATAATACCAAAGGTGAGAGGCATCTGAGTCATCGATGCTGCCAATGGGAAAAGAGGAAGATGTTGAGACATTTTTTAACACTTAAAGACTATACCAAAGAAGAGATACTTGAGATAGTCGAATTGGGTCTGAGTATCAAGCGTCAGTTGAAAAGCGGCGAGACCAAACACTACATGCCAAACAAGACACTGGCTATGATCTTTGAGAAGAGCTCTACACGTACGCGAGTCAGTTTTGAGACGGGTATCTTTCAACTTGGCGGGCACGGACTGTTTCTCTCCAACCGCGATATCCATCTCGGTCGCGGTGAGCCGGTCAAAGATACCGCGCGAGTGATATCCTCCATGTGTGATATGGTCATGATCCGTACGTTTGCACACTCAATGATCGAAGAGTTTGCTGCCTACTCCAAAGTACCGGTAGTCAATGGTCTGACAGATACCTATCATCCGGTACAGCTGTTGGCAGACTATATGACGCTGGTGGAGCATGGTCACGCAGAAGACCCTGTCGTAGCTTACATCGGTGATGGTAACAATATGACGAACTCATGGTTGATGCTTGCCGGAAGACTCGGTTTTGAACTACGCATCGCTACACCGGCAGGTTATGAGGTCGATCCTGCTGTCTTGGCAGATGCCTATGCTATGGCAGAGTCAAGTGGTGCTAAGATCACGATCCTTAATGATCCGCATGAAGCTGTCAAGGATGCGACGGTCGTGACCACGGATACATGGGCCTCTATGGGACAAGAAGATGAGAAGGCAGAGCGCCTGAAAGCTTTTGAAGGGTATATGGTCGATGATGCCATGATGGCTAAAGCTGACAGTGGCGCGATCTTTTTACACTGTCTTCCTGCCTACCGGGGCCAAGAGGTGAGTGAAGATGTCCTCGAAGGCGCACAAAGTGTCGTCTTCGAGGAGGCAGAGAACCGACTGCATGCACAAAAAGGCCTGATGGTCTGGCTGGATCAGCAACGCTGATCCCAACTGCATGACAAACACATCATCGCACTACGTCCTGTAGTGTCCTCTGCTGGAATACCGCTCTCCCTATTTACATTAAAAGTCCACTATTTTCAGAGAGAATACTTTTTTGACGATTAATATCGTTTTTTATTGTTGTTCTGGTATTATACTAGATGATACATTTTTTGTGATGATGAGGAGGCTTGTGATGAGAATATGGCTGCTACTGTTTATTCTGGCAACTGGAGTGATGGCAGATGCCGCTCCGCAACTAAATGAGAAATTTGGTGAATCATCCAAGTGTAAACCTTGTCATGCGGAAAAGGTAAAGGAGTGGAGTGGCTCCTGGCACGCTAACTCTCACTATAAAAGTGATGAGTATCTGCGTAAGTCCATAGACTATGTCGGTCGAAAGAGCCGAAAATCACATAATGCCATCAAAGTACAGTGTGCAGCCTGCCATAATCCTCGGATCGCAGTCACCGAGACAGGTGCTGATTACGAGATCCAGTCTGTGATGAAACTGGATAATCTCTCTGAAGTGAACAAAGCACTGGAGAGTGATTCACTAAATGAAGGTATCAACTGCCTGGTCTGTCATAATGTAGACAGTATCGATGATAAAGCTGATGCATCGGTTCGAGGTGCACATAGATTAAAATGGAATAAAGTTGGCATAATGAGTGGACCGCTGGATGATGCCAACTCCCCTTACCATAAGACACAAAGTAGGGATTTCTTTAAAAAGAAGTCTGATGATCTCTGTTATGTCTGCCATGCCAATGATCGTTCCGAAGAGGGCCTTGTCTTTGCAAATACCCAAAAAGAGATGAAGAAGAGTAAGAAGCTCTGTGTCGACTGTCATATGAGTCCGCATAAGATGGGCTTTGCCAGTAATCTTCCCATTGATAATAAAAGACCGAAAAAACGGATGGTACGTGAACATGGGTTTGTCGGTGCCCACACGGAATGGCTTTGGGAGGGAGCGCTCACCCTTAGTACACAGAAGAAGGCAGATAAATTGCTCGTGACGATGAAGAACGAGAACCCGCACAATATCCCGACAGGCTTTGGGGCACGTGAACTGATCTTGGATATCACCTATAGAGTCGGCAGCAAGCCTATCAGGCAGGAGCGGATGTCTTTGACTCAGCACTATAC
>JAUWRZ010000438.1 GCA_030610325.1 Sulfurimonadaceae bacterium
CCTACGATAAAATACATCAAAGGTAGTGCGCAAAAGGGTACAGATGCTACTGAGACAGACTTGACCAACACCTATTTTGGTGTCAACCTTTATCTAAATCCTTTTGATTCCAAGATGGACAGAAGTTCAAAACGTAAACGTAATGCACACAAGATCGCACTGAACTATATCATGGCCTCAGGTGACAAAGACACATGGTCTGGTCTGGGTGGTTATAAAGATGATGCATGGATCATTCAATATCAAGTAGGTTTTTTCTAAGGAGTAAGTAATGAGAACACTTTGGGTCATCATGCTGGTAGTCTTACAGGCATCGGCATTTGAATATGGGTTAAAGCCATCAAAAGTCAGTGAGGATATCTACTGCTTTTTTGGTAAGCCTGAAGTGATGGATAAGCACAACAACGGCAATATGGTCAACTCATGTTACGTGGATATGGGTTCGAGTTGGCTTGTCATCGATACAGGACCTACCTACCTGTATGCAAAAGAGGCATCTCAGCATATGAGAAGTATCAAAGAGATGCCGGTAAAGTATGTCATCAACACACATATACATGATGATCACTGGTTGGGTAATGGCTATTATGCTTCATTAGGTGCAAAGATAGTCGGACCGAGTCTGTTTACAGCTGAGATCGATCTAAAAGCTGAGACCCGCATGCAGAAACGTATCTTGAAAGAGGCGTTTCTGGATACGGTCCCGACACTACCGCAGGCGATGGTCGAAGAGGAGATGGTCTTGCACCTTGCCAAAGGCGATGTCTTCTTATATCTTGCCCAGGAGAGAGCACATACGGAGAGTGACCTTTTTGTCACAATACCTTCGATGGATGTGCTGTTTGGCGGAGACCTGATCTTCAATGACCGTATTCCTTCGCTGCGTGATGGTGATATCAATGGTTGGTTGAGTGTTCTGGACATGCTTAAGGCGATGAAGTCAAAGATAGTCATCGGTGGTCATGGAGATAAAAGTGATACCCATGCCTTCGACCTTACCTATGATTACCTTTTTGAACTGCGTCAAGAGGTCAAGGCGGCGATCGATGATGGTATAGGTATCGATGAGGCTGTCGAGACTATAAAGATGCCTGCATACGCTGAGACCCATCTCTATTTGATGATGCATCGTCAAAATATCGAAGTAGCCTACCGTATGCTTGAGTGGGATGATGAGTAGATTTTTACTGTTCTTACTTAGTGTGTCGAGTCTACAGGCTATGGATTGGCGAAGTTGGGATGAAGGTCTGCGAGAAGCAAAGCGGATGGATAAGATCATCATGATCGATGCTGTACGTGAAGGGTGCCACTATTGTGAGGATATGGAGCAGGCAGTATTTGATGATAAAGTGATGAGCAGTTGGATAGAACAGCGTTTTGTCCCGGTAAAGATCGATCTTTCCAGAGAGAAGATGCCGTTTGATCTGGAGGTGAGTATGACACCATCTTTTTATTTTATCGATCAGGAGATGAAGCTTCTTAAGACTGTTCCCGGATCATGGGGCCAGGAAGACTTTAAGGACTTTTTGTTGAAAGTGCAAAAGAAAAAACGTGATGAAGGAGTAGAGTGATGCGTAAGTTAATAGGGATCTTATTGTTGACACTGCTTATCAGTGCTGAGACGGAGTTCGCAGACCCAAAGCCATCGATTGATGAACCACGACGTATTGTCTTCTCGATCGTCAGCGGGGAAGATGAGGAGATCCATCATGTCCTGAGTGCTGCTAATAATGTCCTGAAGTTCTATGGCCCAGAGAATGTCGAGATGGAGGTCGTGGCTTATTATCATGGTATCCGGGCTCTTCTGAAAAAGGAGAAGAAGATAGCGCTACGTGTAGATGTACTGATGCAGTATGATGTCACGTTTATCGCCTGTGGCAATACCATGCAGACCAAAGGCATCAAACCTTCCGAACTGGTCGAAGGTTCAGAGATCGTAACGGCTGGTATTGTCGAGATGATCGAACGGGTCAAAGAGGGGTGGATAAACATCCGACCATAACGATATCTCTATCTCTTTTCAGAACTGCCACCGTATCTCTTTTGTCTTTTCATTCATTTCCCTCTCAGAGTCATGACTTACGGCGGCAGTTTCGAAAAGAGATAGAGTCACCCCGACTCTCTATTTGACTCCTCAACAATATCGTATCAGCTCTCGTAAGTTCTTCGGCCGTACTATCTAACTATATGAGAGTACTTTCCCATCGAGTCAGAGCATATTTTTCACGGAATATAGCTAAAATCTTCAAAAATAACTGATCCTGACGATATATTACATTATTACACCGTTCATGTTTAAGTCATGGATATAAACACGATGGTAAGTGGGGCAGTCTTGATCTTGTCCCAGTGTAAAGAAGAGCCATCTCACACTGTTTTGAAAAGGATGAGAAGATGAGAGAGAAACGGGGTCTAAATATCGCAGCAGCAGCTGCAGCAGTTCTTATGATGTCAAGCAGTGCGTTTGCTGCCTATACGATGAAA
>JAUWRZ010000377.1 GCA_030610325.1 Sulfurimonadaceae bacterium
AAGGTAACGGTAGAAGTCCTTGCAAGGGTACTCAAAGCGAGCGGTTCCTCAACTCATGTTCAAGCGCCTCACGTTCATGCCCCTGATAGTTCTTCTTTAACCAGAGAAGATACTCGACTGGGATCTCAGAATAGTGCATGCCCCGATGTTTCCCAAAACCGATGATAGGGTCGACCGTAGCCTGCTCTTTTTTACGCTTTATCTCAGACTCGATGGTATCTGCTTTGATGCCGCTAAGCGCCAACAGCCGGTTGAGCTCACTGTAGCTTATACGCTTGCCAATACGCATCCTGGCTGTATTAAAGTCAAGCCGGGCCCGTCTATCAGATGCAAACTTCTCAAGCTGCTGTATCTGTGCCACACTCAACTGAGAAAGGTTTTCTATGCTTAAGGTAAAGTAATTACGATAGGCGACAAATCGTAAAAGAGGGCGAACCATCACTCGCCAATGATCTCGCGATTGCCTTTGGCATTGGGTTCAGAGAGGACGCCGCGTACCTGCAGCTGTTCGATGATACGTGCCGAGCGGTTGTAGCCTATTTGAAGTCTGCGCTGTAGATAACTGATGGAGGTCTTATGGTCCATCAAGACGATGCTTTTCGCATCCTCATAAAGCGGGTCCATCTCATCTTCTGAGATACTATGATCACCATCTTTTGAAGCAGACCCCTCTTCAAGCAGGAAGGATTTATCATAATCAGCTTCACGCTGAGACTTTATGAACTCAACGATACGCTCTATCTCGTCTTCGGTACTCCACGGTGCATGCAGACGGATCAGTCCTGTCATCCCCGGAGGGGTGAAGAGCATATCTCCACGACCCAAAAGAGACTCAGCTCCCTGCTGATCGAGAATGATCTTACTGTCTATACGCTGGCCGACACGGTAACTGATGCGTGAAGGAAGGTTGGCTTTGATAAGTCCGGTAACGACATCGACCGACGGTCTCTGTGTCGCGACAACGAGGTGGATCCCTGATGCCCGCGCCATCTGAGCCAGTCTGGCGATGGAGTGTTCGACATCCTTGCCACTGGTCATCATCAAGTCAGCAAGTTCATCGATGATGACTACGATATAAGGAAAAGGCTTTCCACCCTTCTTGATGGTCTTCTCATTATAGTTCTCTATGTTCTTAGTGCGGCTCTCACTCATCAGAAGATAACGACGCTCCATCTCTGTTACCATATTGTTGAGTGCAGCGACAGCCTGTTTCGCTTTTGTGATGACCGGGGTCAATAGATGTGGGATATCATTATAGATAGAGAACTCAAGCATCTTCGGATCGATCATGATCAGCTTTAATTGATCAGGAGAGTTCTTATAGAGAAGGCTTAAGATCATCGCATTGATACCGACACTCTTCCCGCTACCCGTCGTACCGGCGATAAGCAGATGCGGCAGTTTTTTCAAGTCTGTGATGAACGGTTTACCGACAATGTCTTTACCCAGGACGATAGTCAGTGGCGATGATGCCTCTTTAAAGAGCTTACTCTCCAAGATCTCACGCAGGTAGATCGTCTCCACCTTCTTGTTCGGGATCTCGATACCGACGACATCCTTACCCGGGATCGGCGCCTGGATGCGGATCGTCTGTGCTCTAAGTGCCATCGCCAGGTCATCTTGAAGGTTCAAGATCTTCGAGACTTTGATATTGGCAGCAGGCTTGAACTCAAAAGTAGATACGACAGGTCCGGCATAAGTCCTTACCACATCCCCATCTATCTTGAAATGTGCCAGCTTAGCGATAAGATCACGGATCTTATCATCAAGTTCTGCTTCATCGACACTGTTCTTACTCTTTGGCTGCTTCTGTAAAAAGTCAGTAGAGGGCAGCTTGAAGTTCTTGGGCTTGCTGATCTTACCCTTATCTATCTGTTCAAGCAACTTTTTGTTCTCTTCAAGCTCCTCTACGATGACAGTATGTTTTTTCTCTTCCAGCTTCTTTGCTTTGGAAGCGACTGGCTGAGGCTTTTCATGGTCGAGAAGAGGCACTTGGTCTGGCGATGTGACTACCTCTTCGAGGAGTGGCTCTGCAACAGCTTTGACTTCAGACTTCTCAAAGAGACCACCCGCCTTCTCTTCATCCTTATGATGGACCGGATGACGCTCGTATGAAGGCATATCGTAAGCATCCATCTCCTCTTGTTCTGTACTCTTGACATATCTCTGCTGCTCTGACTCGCCACCATAGCTACTTCGACGCGGGAGCTCTATGGAGCCGAGCATCTATTTTAGCGAACCGGAAAGTTCTGCTACAGTCTTGTCGAGGATGATGATCGTCGAGACAGAAGTCGTCATGACCCAGAAGACCCAGACCCCGAACAGACCTATGAAAGGCACGACAAAGTCCACAAAACTACTGCCTATACTTCCCCTAAGTGCGTTATTGACAAGGATCCCCTGAAGGATGAGCAGTGAGAAGAAAAGCAGGATGTAAGCGATAGTCAGTTCTGCCCTGCGAGCCGTGACACCAGGGACACGGTACCAAAAATAAAGAGGTATGAGCAACGCCAGAAGGTAGACATAAGCGAAGTAGCCGAAAAAGCCTTTGTTCTCGGTAGAGAAGATCGAGCCGATCTTTCCGATAGAGCCCGCATCGCCTATGATCGTTGCCAGGCCAAAATAGATCATGATACCCAGCAGTACTATAAAAAGAGAGTCTCTTAAAATGGTATATCCTTCTTTATCTTCTCAAAGATCCGATATTATTCATCATGTACAAGAGATGTCACAGCACCGACGAGGACCGGATGCTTTTATGAGTATGCTATCTGGAGCAGTCATGCGCACTCGAACATGCTCGGATAAAAGGCGTCTAAAGCCCCTGTAGCGGTAACTACAAGCACTATTTCAACACCCTCTGTCACATAATATGGATCTAATTGTGTGAGTATAGCGAAAAGGCGCAAAACTGTTAATTTATATTGCCTTTTAGAGATAATTGACGAG
>JAUWRZ010000356.1 GCA_030610325.1 Sulfurimonadaceae bacterium
AAAGGTGCTCTGATACTGTTCTTCTTAAGCTGGATGTCCATCGCTTTAAGTTCACTGCGATTAGCTGCTATCTGCGCATGTTGCTGCTCAGTGGCATAAAAGACCTGATCATAATTGCTTTGCGAGACACTGTTACGTTCAAACAGGGCTTTCGTACGCTCCAGCTCACGCTCCTGACGAGTCAGGTCTGCTTCGAGCGCTTTGATGGCGGATGCTTTGGCTTCGATATTCGCCTGCAGGACTTTACTATCAAGATGAACCAGGACATCCCCTTGTCCTACCTTCTGACCTTCACGAAAGGCCAGCTTGCTAACGACGCCTTCAAATTCTGAGGCTATCTTGCTCTGCTTGTCATAATAGAGCGTACCGACATAGGTCTGCAGCGGATTGACCACCCCTTTAGTGACCGGAGCAGTCACGACAAGTGATGGAGGTCGTGTCTTGGCCTGCCCTGCGGCGAAAAGCAGTGGTGCCGTGATAAGCAGTAACAGTAGGGAGATCCGTTTCATAGTGATTCCTTGTTCTCTTTTTTCATTAGATGTAGTATCAGTCATTGATGATCCCGTTCCAGTAGATCTCAAAGGTCTTATCGATGTTTTCCGTAGTGCATCGATCCGGACGTTTGATGAAGTAGATGATGTTCATACGGATGTTCCAGATGTAGTGATCTCGTACATACTCCAGATCATCGATCTTCATAAGCTCTTTGGAGATCGCTTGCTCAAAGGTGTTCATGCAGTAATCAAAACGTTGATGGGCTTTATCTATCGCCGACTCACTGGCGTAGTAAAAGAAGGAGTAACGCTCCAGAAAGTGGACATACTCCACATGCGTCGTTCCCCACTCTATATCAAGGGACCATATCTGATGCAGTTTCTCATAGACATCCGCCTCTTCATCAAAGTGTTTCTTTTGGTAACTAATAAGCGAGTCAAAGATGGAGTTGTAGAGTTCATGGACCAGATCTTCTTTCGTCTTAAAGTGATGAAAGAGCGTCCCTGTAGCGACACCCGCCTCTTTGGCGATCAGCGCTGTCGCCGTGCTTTGGATGCCATTTTCGATAAAGAGACGCATAGCCGTCTCTAGGATCTGCTCACGTTTCGTACTCATACTACCTCCTGACTGATCAGTCGGTTTGTATGATAACGCAGACACCGTTTGATGTCAAGGGAAATTGATGCACAAGTCATTTTAGGAACTCTGAGGGTATTGTCATCGATCATAAAAAATGCAGTGTCGAGCTCTCGACAGTAGATGATCTTAAATCAATATTTGCCTTTATAGACCAAGAACGCACTTGGGGAGTAGATGTCAAGTCTGGCTTTTTTAAAATCTTTCTCATTGCGTGTCACGATAGCATCCACTCCCGCCAACTGCCCTGCTTTACAGAGTACAGCATCTTCAAAATCACTATAGCCCATCAGCATCGCGGCTTCGATGACCTCTCTTGTAACGGAGGCTATATGAAAGAGTTCAAGGAGAAGATCGATTGCCTAATCGGCCCGCTTTTTGTCGCTATGCTTGCTCATAAGATAGTGGATGGTCGTGATCGTCGTGGCACAGAGATAGCCCTCTAACTCTTTTTTCTCTATCTTACTAAAAAGCTTTAAGGCATCTTGCTGAAAAGGTTCTCGTGCCATAAGCAGGTCTAAGACGACATTCGTGTCAAGCAGTATCTTCATAGATACTTATCTTCTAAATGCTGTTTATACTCTGCTTCGGTGATATCGACATCTTTCATCAGACCATTTAATTTCGATGTCACAGATGTTTTCGATACAGCATCCTTGACAAAAAGCTCAAAGTAATCACTTACTAACCTCGAAAGTGAGACCCCTCTCTTTTTAGCTTCCTCTTTGACTTGCTCGATCAAAGACTCTTCCATACGCAATGTCAATTTAGTGTTCATCACTCTTCCTGTACGTCTATATTTATATATATTATACGTCAAGACGAGAGAGATGTCAATACCCTTCATATACTCAGAACAGATACTTTTGTCATAAAACAGGCCTCTTTAAAAGATCTCTTCTATAATGCATTTGACATAAGGAGAGAGCACATGGACATAGGACAACAGCTACAGCACTATTTTGGCTTTGACACATTGCGTACCGGGCAGAAAGAGGTCATCGACTCTGTCCTGAACGGGCAGAGCGCCGCAGCTATTTTTCCGACAGGTTCCGGGAAATCACTCTGTTATCAACTCCCTGCACTGATGCTTCCACATCTGACTTTAGTCGTCTCTCCCCTGCTTGCACTTATGAAAGACCAGATAGCCTTCTTGCACTCACGCAATATCCCTGCGGCGAGCATCGACTCGACACAGACTCGTGAAGAGGCACAAGAGATCATGAGCGGTGTCCGAAGCGGCAAGATAAAGATACTAATGATCTCGGTGGAGCGCTTGAAGAATGAACGTTTCCGTGAGTTTATCAGCAGGGTCCCTATCTCACTGCTGGTCGTCGATGAGGCTCACTGTATCTCTGAGTGGGGCCATAACTTCAGACCTGACTACCTCAAACTTCCCCAGTATCGGGACACCTTCCACATACCGCAGGTACTTCTACTTACCGCCACGGCAACACCTAAAGTCATCGATGATATGTCTAAACGTTTCAATATCGTCCATCAAGATATCATAGTGACAGGTTTCTACCGCGCTAATCTCAACTTAAAAGTCCTCCCTACTCCAGAACCTGAGAAGCTTAGGGTCTTGAGCAGTTATCTTCAGCCTCATCGAGATGAGGCTACCATCATCTATGTCACCCTGCAAAAACGTGCCGAGGAGGTCGCGGCCTATCTGAACACTCAAGGCATCAAAGCTGAGGCTTACCATGCCGGACTAAAAAATGATGTGAGAGAGACGATACAGGAGCGTTTTATGCATTCACAGACACCCTGCATCGTCGCGACCATCGCCTTTGGCATGGGTATAGATAAAAGTGATATCCGCCATGTCATCCATTTTGATCTGCCCAAGTCTATAGAGAACTATGCGCAGGAGATCGGGCGTGCAGGACGTGATGGGGAGAGTTCCGAGTGTCTGCTGCTTGC
>JAUWRZ010000092.1 GCA_030610325.1 Sulfurimonadaceae bacterium
ACATCGATGATGAGGCTCTTCACGAGATGCTCGAGAGAAAAGGACGTGTTATCGGTCTAAGTGGTTTTCAAAATAAGTTCAGTGTAGACTTGAATGATGTGTCTTTGAAGATAACGAGATCTGAAGACTCAGACTATTTTATGAAGCCCTATAATAAGAGCTATGCTAAATATGATTTCAGAAGAGCAAAGACAGGTCTGTACGCACCTTACTTGGCACTCAATGAGCATCTTTTCATGACGATGGCAAGAGATCTTGGATTTGATGTACCATGGAGTGCGATCATCAAGCAAGGAATAGATTTCCACTATGTGATCAAACGATTCGATAGACTTGAACAGTCATCTATAGAGCATTATGATCTGGGAGCACTTCTAGGTCTTCACTCTTCTGAAAAATACACGCCGACTTACGAGAAGGTCTTCAGTGTCTTAAGAGAGAAGCTTGATAAAACTGAATTGCTTAAGGCTTTTAGGTTCCTTGTGTTTTCTGCTGTGATCGGACATGGAGACCTCCATGCTAAAAACATCTCTATCATCAGGTCAAGTAACAGCAAAGATGCGGAGATCACCTATTATCTATCACCCCTGTATGATGTATCGACTACAGGTATCTACAAAGACCTAAAAGACAAAGATGTAGGATTGAAGTTTGATGGTAAGACAAAGAAGATAAGACTGGAACAGTTCGTCGTCTTTGGGAAAGCGTTAGGCTTTGATGAAGAGGTCTTGATGGTCGAGATCCATCTGGTAGTCGATCATTTTGTGGATCACTTCGATGATTATATCGCGGCGTTACCCGAAAGTGTGCAGTTGCTGCCGTTTGCGATCAATAGGTACTCCAGAAAGACATTGAAAGAGATATTTGAAAGATATCATCATGAGCGTGTAAAGTACATAGATTCTCATATCAAAAAGGTCATCGTCTTGCCAAAAGATATTTTATAGATGCTGATATACATTATCATCACCGGTGAGTCGCCTATATGACTCCACATCCAACAGTAGATCTTCACGTGGAGACCAGGTCAGGCTCTTCTGATCGTACTAAGTGCAGATGCAATTGTTTTGAAATTCTTTCGTTATATAATGATTATAGATTGAGAGGGTCTCACTGGCATGTACTATAAGAGGAGAAACACATGAGTGATAAGGTGTTATACGGGATAGTTATGGTTTCGATTCTTGTGTTTAGCTTTGCTAAGATGTACTACGATGACCCGGAAACCTTTAAGATGATGTACAGCTCGGATATCACTGCTTCAAAAGGGACACGTGATGGAGCTAGGATGGCGACCGAAGCTGCTCGGCTTCTTTATTTGGAGGATTGGTTGGACTCTGAGGATAAGGATGATCTTTTAAAAAGTATCACCTATCTTGAAAACTTAAAGAACAGTCCAGATGTTACGAACTCCAGTTTAAAGAAGGTGGTCAAAGCATTGAATGAAAAGTGTAAAGGACTCGCAGAACGTAGACCGAACCCGGTGATAAATAAGACGCAAAAGAGCACACCATCCATCAGAGAATCTCCACCTTTGAAAGAGATAATAGGTGACCTATAGAAGAGTCTGTTCTTCTGATTGATATGTCAAACGAGTATGACAAAGTATGGTAACACTGTTGTCATACTCCCTTACTTGCTGCGTTGCCTACAGCGGCGTAGAAAAGAGGATCATCCAGTGGACATTATTAAAGTCAAAACCAATATCGGCGTCAACAGACCGCTATGGGCATCGTTAAATCCTTAGCGTGCTATTTCCCCCATTTTCGCTAGTGTGATCCTAACTTTAATTCAATGCCGCTATCGACTAAGCGACGCAAAGCCTCTTCTGGGCCCGACAGCTATCAGTTCGACTACCTGTATCTCGTCGACCTCAAGACCATGAAAGACTTCCGGGTAATAACGGACCTTAAACGGCACGCTTCATCTTCGCTTTTCTTTTAGCGGCATAATCATCATAGTCCAGAAGTCCACGATCATCATCGGCTACACGTTCATGGACCATCTGAGCAATACTGAGGTCTTCTACCAGGTCAGCAAGTTGTTTGATCTGTTCGTACTCTGTGATGCTGATCACCACAGCCCCCGGCCTGTTGTTCTTTACGACCGCGAGCTCTTCAGTAGTGTATGATACTTTCATGAATATCCTTATTGTGATTATATAACACGTATGATATTACGTGTGCATAAATAAAAGAGTGTAACATGTTTGGATGTTGGTAAATCACCCTTGCTGGGGAAGAGTTTCAAAAGGCTGTCGTATATTTTATCTTGATGAAAAGGGTCAGTCACATGAAGCATGACACATCATAAAAAATATAACAATAGTAATTTAATATACACCCCGCTACCTCCATACTTCCACCAACCTCAAGATGGCGATCTATCCGCACTAAAAGATAATCTTCCTCTATTTCCTCTCCCTCCACTCACCCCTCTGGTCGGGGAGGGCATCTAGTGGGGTGAAGGTCGTGCGGGGGTATATGAGTAGGTTAATATATAAATTACATCTGTTATAAATATGTATATTAATGAGGTCTTGAAAGCTCTTTTGACGTGCTTTTTTGGTATTCTATATATATGTAGAGGAGGGTGTCATGACGATAGAAGAGCGGTTCGAGGAGACAAAGGGAAGTATCGCCAAATTGCTCGCAGAGCTGAGCCCGTATGACTTCACCAACACCAAAGCGGAGGGGTATGATGCGAAGCTCTACCTCATCGATGAGGCTATCGACAAGGAGCTGATCTATCTGCGCTCACGGCTTGAGGCGTATCACAGCTCGTCCAAAGAGGCGAAGACGTATGGCTTCGATAAGTTGGTCAAACACTTCAACCCTGCGATGCCGGTCTCTCGCTTTGGGGTCTATGCCCAGCGTAAGTGGGAGCAAGTGAGTGATCCCGAGAAGGTACGCAAACGGCTTGATGCGCGTTTTGCGATCTATAAGAACGTCGAGAAGAAGAGGCTTGAGGAGCGTATCGCCAAAGGCAGCTACAGTGAGCAGGAGACGGATAGTATACGCCGTGAGCTTGATGCGAGCATCACTGAGGCAGCCAAGCGCTTAGAGGAGGTGCGCGACGGCTTTGACTCGCTAGATGTGCGTATCTCTGCCAGGGGTGACAGGTATGGGACGATCAGTTTCCGTAACCCTGAGCAGAAACAGTTCACCCGTCATATCTCCAAAGAGATGCCCAATGCTCTTTACTATGTCGCCTCCAAGGAGAGGCCGGACAATGAACTTGCACGCTATCTCAGCGATGCTCAAAACGTCTTTGGCGATGTCTACAGCGCACCGCTTACTCCTGAACGAGTCGAGCGTCGCCTCAAGGCAGCGCTGAAGGAGAAGCAAAAAAAGAGTAAGGTCAAAGGGTGAGAGCGTTCGTCCTTCTTGCGCTTACCGCTTCTTTGCTTGCCGGAGCGTCGTGTGAGACGCACCTGGCGATGGGTATCCCCTCCAAGACTGACCAGCTGCTCTGTCGAGATGCTTTTGTCAATGGCTATGACTATACGACCAAGAACCCTGCCTGGTCAGTAGCTTATGTGACCAGAACCTCGCTCAAGGGATATAATCCCCGGGACAGACGTCGTTACCAGGAGGACAAAGAGGTCCCAATGCGCTATATCGGATGGTCCTCTGCCTATCGTGGCAGCGGATATGATCATGGTCATCTCACCTCCAACAGTGTCGCCGACTACTCCATCAAAGCGCAGCAGGAGTCTTTTTTGACCTCCAATCTGGCTCCCCAGGACCCAAAGCTCAACCGCTATGGATGGAAGGCCCTGGAGAAGCGGATGCGTGAGGCGATCAAGCGCTCCGGTGAGGGCTATATCGTCACAGGGCTTATCTATGCTTATGGGCCACACGAAGATGCGGTGAAGCTGAAGTATTCGATAATGGTGCCGACACACTGGTATAAGGTGCTCTACCTACCAAGAAGCAAGAAGGTCTATGGCTACCTGATGCCCAACAGTGCCGTGAAGACGAGTGAGATACAGCGTTACGCAGTCACTGTCGATATGATCGAGGAGCAAGCCGGTGTAGACCTCTTCTCTGCGCTACCTGATGCACTGGAGAGCCGTATCGAGAAGCGAAAGGAGCGCCTGTGAGTGTCGAGACCTTTCGTGTGGCCAGACGGGAGTTCACTGCGAAGAACGCGCTCAACTTCGGTGCGGTGATCGAGCGTGATGGGAAGTCGGTCAAAGAGGTGATATTCGTCGAGCTGACAGAGTATGGCCGGAAGGGAATAACCCTGCGTTTCGATGCGCTGGACCTGCGTGCGCTTGGTTACGCGATCAAAGCACTCTACAAGACGGGCAAGAGCGGCTTCACCAAAGGAGCAAGGGCAGACGGGTCTCAGAAGCGGCTCTGGGTGACGAAAGGGGAGCAGGGCTACTTCATCAATGCCAGAGAGGGCGAGAGGATGGTCGGTTTTCAGTTGGACGCATACCGGTGGATAGCGCTTGCGGATTCGGTGATGCTTCTCGCAGATGAGGTGGAGAAAGCGCTCTATCGTATCCAGGCAGCGGGCTAGCTCAGTACTGTGCTAGCACTCAGCTCTTGATATCTAATTTTTAGCGGACTGTATTATTTCTGTGGTGTGAGCACATTGGTTTTAGGTAGACTTAAGCCGAATGGGACAAAAAAACTGTTTATGTAAAAGTACCCCATATCGATACGCAGTATATGTGTGTCTGATAGCAAATATTCCAAGTTGGATAGAAGCAGAAGACTTTCGTCGACTTATGTAACCATTTTACACGCATATTGATATCTGATCATATTTTACTATTCACATATATTCACATTATCACTCTAAAGACGATCTTGCTATTATCGAAATATGTTAGATTCAAGGAGTCATCCTGTGACTAATGCACTATTCATCTCCAAGCAGCCTGTTTTAGATAAAGATGATGATATTCAGGAGTATATCTTCTACTATGCTCCTTACGAACAGATGCGACAAAGCAATCATACAAAGGCTTTCATCGAAGCCCTTTTTCAGACCGGTCTAAAAGACCTAGGAGAAGGAAGACACGCGTTCGTCAAAATAAACCGGGAGATGCTCTTAGACCCTTCAGTTTTCATCTTCCCAAGTGAACAGCTGATCTTGGGTATTGATGATGCCGAACCTGTCGATGAGATCCTCATATGGCGCGTCAAGGAACTCAAAGGCCTAAATCTCAAGTTTGCCATCTTTCACACTTCCGACAAAGACGATGTGATCACAGAGATCGAACCGTTACTGCCTTTGGTAGATTATTTTATCGTGGATGCATCTGCAATCGACCCAAAGTCCTTCAAACCAATTCTGCAAAGACTCCAGCAACACCCCCTTACATTTATCAGTGCTAATATCTCTGATGAGAAGAGACGCCAGGCGTTCAGCGATCTGGGATTCGGATTATTTTCCGGACACTATTTTCTTGAGACGGAGATAGATGATGAGAAAGAGATCGCAAAAGGGTATCAAGAGACACTAAGACTACTCAACATCCTTGAGAGCAGTGATTCGATCGATACGATCGCTACGGAGTTCGCGACATTCCCCCATATCACCCTACATCTGTTACGTTATCTCAACTCACCGATCTTCTCACTCAAGCAGACCATCAAATCTATCCGGCATGCTCTTTTACTGATCGGTCGAAAAGACCTACGCCGATGGCTATTACTGCTTGCGTTCAGCATGACCGATAAGGGAGACCCACTGAACAATTCCCTGCTCCACACTGCCAATGCACGTATGGCGATCATGCGCTTTCTTGTGGAAAGACTCAAACACACTAGCAAAGGACTGTCTGACGAGGCCCCCTTTGTCGCGGTACTTTCGATGCTACAACCGCTTATCGGTGTCTCCCATAAGAAACTCTTTGAGTCTATCAACGTGGATGAAGAGATAAAAAGTGCCATCGTGGACTATGAAGGTACTTTGGGAAGACTGCTCGAACTCTGTATAGCGACTGAACAGTTGGACAAAGACCGAGTAGTATCACTTCTCGACGAGTTAGGTCTTGACCCTGAGGCTTTAGAGAAAGCACTGCTTTAAAATCATGATGGGCAGTAGTGACTTTTATTTCGTCAGACAACCGATACTTGATCGCCAAGGTAAGACCTATGCTTATGAACAGCTCCATAGAGATGGCCATTTATAATGCCTCTTTCACTTCAAGAAACCAAGTGGGGAGTTTGATTTAATAAATACATAATCTTCATCATATAATTGTTTTAGGAGATGCGTTGTAGCCTTGTCTAAAACATGTTTTGTTAAGATTTTATGAAGTCATCCTCTTGTCGCTTGTGTGACTTAGCATGCTGTTTATTCCGTTTTCTGTAGTGAGCCCGACTTTTTTTGGTGAAAACATAAACGTTATGTCATAACGATAATATCTTTCGTGCTTATCTATGATCGCGATCCGTCGTGATAAGAAGTAGAACATGTTCTACTCTGAAGATCTAGTCGTTACTTCGCACTCGCGGTACAGGAGACCTCCGAAAAGGTCTAGAAAAGTGTGCCGTTGCCGAATGCCACTTTTTGTTTCGGGGAGTAGTCCTCAGAGTTCAAAGGGTCTTGTACAACATCCTCCTGTGGTGCCTCATAGTAAGGCAGCAGATCCCCAAGACTCATCGGCGACAGTCTGAAGTTAGAGCTAAACATAGCGTTCGCCTCATCCTCATCCAGCCCCATCTCGTCTTGAGCCTCCTTAGGTGATCGTATCCATCCGTTCAACCGGCCTGCCTCTAAAGAGAAGCGCTTGATGAAGGAGATCGAAAACTGAAGGTGCAGGTTTCCGTTCTTGAACGCACGCACAGCCATGAAGACCTCCTCTTCTCCATCGACACTCATGTGAAACAGGTTTTTCTTGCCTGCTGTCCACTTGAAGTCACTTTCGCTCTCTCGCACTTGAAAACCGAGGTTGGCAGCGATCGTCAGGATATCCTCTATCCTGGTCCTTGCTACTGGCCCCATGCCTCTCTCAGCCTTATAGTCTGTGGAGATGGCATCGAAAAGGTGGTCTACAAGCCTATACTCCAGCGCGTAGTGTGTCAACTCTCCTGCGTACTGGTTGTATCTCCAAGAGTCCTCGACATAGTGGGTGTTCGACTTATAGAGTCGGATGTTCTCCTTCGAAGAGAGCGCCTTATAGAGCGTCAACAACTGTTTGTCATAATAGAGGTTGGCATGCTTGATCGCCCATAGGACGATGTTGTATGCGTTCGAAGCCGAATAGTCGACTGCCGTGTTCTCCATCAACGTCCCAAGCAGCGCCTTCCTGCTAGAGGAGGTCAGCCGAGAGGTGATGGTGTCGAGGTTGTCAAAGAGTTCGACCCAATAGCTGTTCTTAAGGCCAGAGACCTTGAGCCTGAGCGAGGCCTTCAGTGTTTCCACGATGACGCCCAACTCTTTTAACAGAGTGCCATTGAGTCCAGAGAGCTTGATGAAGTTATCCATCAGTGAGCGCATCTCCTCTGCGTAAAGCTCTTCGAGTCGCTCGATCAGGTTCTGACCGCTCACAAGCTCCTTGAGTCGCTCTCCTCGTCTTACCCGTCTCTCATGTTCAGAGAAACGGTCCTCAGAGCTATCGATATCGACAGTGAACGTCTCATC
>JAUWRZ010000254.1 GCA_030610325.1 Sulfurimonadaceae bacterium
CTCCATAGTGGTCTCAAAACCATCGATAAGACCGTTGAACTTTGTGTACTCGTTTAGTTTATCATTGAGTCTCTCAAAGACACCTGTCTTTTGTATGACTGTCTCTTCTCCGGTATCTTCATCTGTCTCAGTGATAAAACCACCGGTGAAAAAAAGCTCGACAGCCTCAGAGTCCTGGGCTAACTTGCTATCAAGTACAGACTCATCAAAACTCATCACGCCGCTTCGGTCAATATCTATCCCATAGTTGAGCAAGGAGTCATTATCCCCATTGAGAGAGGTGATGATAGAGCTGATATCACGTGAGATCGTCCTGATAAAGCTTTCACCATTAAAGACACCGGTAGCACCGGTCTCCTGATCAGCGATCGTCATATCGTGGATATTGGTGACAAGGGTGTTGTAGCTTTCTACCAGCAGCGTCATCTCTGTGCCGATGCTCTCAAGGTCTTGCTTGATGTCGATGTTGGCTATCTCCCCTTCAGTCTTAAGGTTCAGAGTCACCCCGTTGATAAGGTCAGATATCTCATTGCTGGATCGGGTGATATGGATCCCATTATAGACGAACTCAGCGTCCTGGGCATCAAGTACACTGGTCATCCCCGTAGTAAGGGCAGTATTAAGTCCAGAACCCAGATCTGAGATAGTGATAGCCTGCTCCTCTCCTGAATCGTCTGACTTGATGATCAGACTATACTCCTCGTCTCCAGTCTGTAAGACTGAAGCGGTCACCCGTGATCCGGCCTCTTCATTGATGGCATCTGCCAACTCCTCCAAGGTGGTCGTGCTGGTGTATGCTACATCAAAAGTGACCGGAGTAGTGACTCCTATTGAGATCTGCATAGTGCCATCTCCGCTAGCGACCGTATCTGCACTCGAAGCAAAAGTACCAGACTGCTGGATGTTCTGCTGTGCCAGTTGGGTGGTCTCAAGGATAAAAGAGCCGACATCAGAACCCGCTTCTGCCGTCACCTCAAGGTTGCCAGCGGTGACATCGACGGTACGGTTCTGATAGAGTGCCCCAAAACTCAGGGCAGAGACACTGCTTTTGAAACTTGTCAACATCTCATCAAGCAACTTAAAAGCCTCATCTTTTTTGTCCTGAAGTTCGAGTTTATTATCAATAGGTTTGATGATACGCTCATTGTCGGCTTCACGTAGCTGATCGATGACATCTGATGTCAAGACACCCGAACCTATACCGAGGGAACTGATAGAACTAGACATCATTGATCCTTTTTATCTATATGACTTTCTTATAGAGTAATATCGGTCAATACGGCAAAGTATTTAGAGCGCTACTTTCTTTGATATAATTCGTCTTATGCAAACAACATTCATCCCCCACTATTCAGGTAAGTCTATCTATCTTGATTCGCTCTTTTCCGCAGTCCAGTCAGTAGCAGCCGTATTGGACCGTCCACTAGATATCAGTGCTAATGCTCCGGTCGTCCTGGCTCAGGCATTACGTCAAAGTGGTGTGACCTTCAGATTCCTGGACATTGACTACAATGGTCTGGGTATAAGTACGGACGATAGTAATGCTCTTTTCAAGACGGATCATGCCGGAGTCATGTCAGAGAGCGCTTCTGAAGTGGCACTGTGGATCGGTGGTGCGGGTTATCTGAAAGGTACCGGTGATGCGAAAGTGACTATCATCGATCTTCAGACACTGGCCCCGGCGGCAAAAGCATCCGGGGCAGTAGTCTTATGTGAGGATGAGAGTCTACTTGATGCGATACGTACATATGCTTCATTAGGAGTGACGAAGGGTCCGGTCTGGAATGATAAAGTAAAGGAGCCCGGACTTGATGGTCTGATGGATGAGATCGTCTATGAATATTGGCAGAATAATATGGAGACCTTTGTCAGAAAGACACAAGAGCGTGAGACTATTGCCACATCTTACCGAGAGCGATTTACATCATTGAAGCTCCTGGATATGATGGAGACATCGTATCCTACATTCTTTCCGGTAAGACTGGCCCCTGAACTACTCTGTCCAAAAGAGGATATCTACACGGCACTTCGAGAGCAAAAGATAGCTGTATCGGTCCCCTATAAACCACTATATCGCTATGATCTCTTCAAAAGTGGATCGCTAAAAGGGACCGAGCAGTTTTATAAGGCGGCTTTGGCGTTGCCTATGAAGACGAATGACCTTTTGGAAGCTGAGCGTATCGCTGATATCTTTATTGAGCAGATCGAGAAGTATGGATATAGGGGCTGTAGTTTTTAAAGCTTGTTTGAGTGATGTATCTCTTATTGGAGTGAATGTGGAGATGACCGCTCTGACTTGTTGTCGAGGGAGACTTCTGCTCGATCTTGAGTGTATATTTTATATTTTAAGAAATGTTTAGTATAATACCCGTTCGATTCTTAAGCGCTGAGAACATCTATATATGTTTTGAGCGCTTCCTTTTAGACCTGTGCAATGGTCTTGTGAGACAATGGGTCAGGATGGGAACATAGCAGCCCACCTTACTTGATCATGTGCCGCAGGTATCTGAAAGGGAGTCTTTACCTCCATAGACGATCTCCCAAATAAAACACTGTGATCTTAAAAGTATATTGCATCTATCGATGATGCTCATATATGACAATATCTCTGCTCCTAAAGCTATAAACGACAACTCCCTCGTCTTTTTTTCATCCACGATCTCTACTTTGAATATTTATAGATCCTCCTACGCTAGAGCAGCCATCTTTTTCACATCACTTGTCTGTATCGTTCTCTTAAAAGGAGTTCAGATGATCACTTATGAGGACTTACAGAGACTGTATGGTCTTGCAGGTAATATGTTTAGAGTCGAGTGCCTTGAAAAAGAGTTGGGTCCACAAGATAGAGAGTTGATGCATATCTGTGCAGTCAAAGCGCTGTTTCGCTCTTTTTGGGAGCAGAACTACTTTTCTGATGAGGCGATATTTGCTATCGTGGGACTTCCGCAGGAGACAAGACTATATGAGGTCGTCGTCGAACCTTATCTAAAGATAATCGATGATAAAGAGATGGTAGCAGGTAAGTATGCCACGATGTATCTACACTATTTCTCTAAAAAGCTTGAAGGTGCTGAAGATGAAGTGGCTATGGCCTCACTCTTTAAAAAAGAGCTGAGGATCGTGCGCGGATCGATCGTTTAGGCAGGAGGGCTATTTTTTCCTGTCGTCTTTGAGTGGTAGGACGAGCATATTATAGTAACGTCCTTCAAGTCGTGGTGATTTATCCATGACTCCTATATCTTCGACCATTGGCCAGACACGAAGCAGGACCTCTCTGGCAGCTTCAGGGTGCGCCATCTCACGTCCCCGAAGGAAGACACGGAATTTTACCAGCTTACCTGATACCAAAAACTCACGTGCATGTTTGACTTTATAGCTGATGTCATTGTCGGCGATCTTGACAGAGAGTTTGATCTCTTTGATCTCGACTTTGATCTGCTTTTTTCGAGCCTCTTTCTTCTTTTTCTCTTCTTGGTACTTGAATTTACCATAATCCATGATCTTGGCGACCGGTGGTTTGGCTGTTGGTGCGATCAGAACAAGGTCCAGTCCCATCTCATTTGCTTTATCCATCGCCACATCAGTTGAGACGATACCCAGGGGTTCGCCTCCGTCAACGTTACAACGTACTTCAGAGACACGAATGTCATCGTTCATTATGGTCTGATCTTTCTTTTTATTCAAAAATGTACCTCATTCATCTTAGTCTGGATCAAAGTAAGGAACTCATCCTCACTGTGACTGTATTGTTCACGGGAACGTCTGTCCCGGATCGCTACAGTTTTGTGCTCTACCTCTTCATCACCGATCACGATGATCATCGGTACCCGCCCTTTTTCAGCGGTGCGGATCCGTTTATTGAGACTCTCATTTTTACTGAAGATCTCAGAATCAGCACCAAGGTCCATCAGTTTATCGGCCAGTTCCTTCGCATAAGCGTTGTGCGTTTGCGCTATTGGGACTATGGCGACTTGCGTCGGAGCGATAAACATCGGGAACTCACCCGCGTAATGTTCCGTCAATATACCAATAAATCGCTCAAATGAACCTAAGATCGCTCGATGTATC
>JAUWRZ010000177.1 GCA_030610325.1 Sulfurimonadaceae bacterium
CGACCTCTTTTACAAATAGACTTAGATATTTAAAAGATGGATCCTCTTTACAATGCAGGGTACATCCAATAACCACACATCACTTTCTATTATATTATGATGACTTCAATATATAATAAAATACTATTTTGTGTATTTTTATAGTATCAATAATATTTATATAGCTCTTTTCCTTGATTCCACAAATAATCCATCATATTCTATTAGCATACAGATATGTGAAGGATGGATGTCCTAAATTAAGCCTGCTCTCAGCCTTGCTTTTTTTTCCTATATGCCACTCTTTATATAACTAGAGCATCGCTAAAGACCCTGTATATCACTCAGGGTCATTAGAGGTGCCCATCTTAAAGGAGTCGTCTTGAACAAGGCAATAGAGAGTTTGACTGGTGTACAGCCAGATGGGCGCAAGAGTAGGTTACCTGCAAAGCTTGATTTTATTCAAAGTGTGACTGGAGGTTTTTTAGCGATCTTTATGATAGGACATATGGTGTTTATCTCCTCTATCCTCATCAGTAAAGAGTTTATGAACACTATAGCAAAATTCATGGAGTTACCCTTTATCTTTGGAGACAACCCCATCATGGTCTCTATCGTAGCTGCTGCTGTCTTGCTAATATTTGCTGCACATGCGGGAGTAGCACTGAGAAAGTTCCCCAGCTCTTATCGACAATACAGAGTCTCACTCACCCATGCACATCTGATGAACCATACGGATACCAGGATGTGGTTCATCCAGGTCTTCACAGGCTTTGCGATGTTCTTTCTGGGCTCCGTACATCTTTACATCATCATCACACATCCAATGATCACTGCTGATATATCAGCAGACAGGATGGCGATCGAGTGGATGGCTCCACTTTACCTGTTACTCCTTCTTGCAGTCGAGTTTCATGGTGCTATCGGCCTCTATCGACTCGCACTGAAGTGGGGTTGGTTCTTAGGTAAAGACCCAAGAGCAGGACGTAAGAGGATGAAGATGTATAAACATGCATTGACGATCTTTATGCTGACTCTCGGGACACTAAGTCTGATGGCTTTTATCAAGATCGGTCTTGAGAACAGAGCTATGGAAAAACAGTCAATAGACAGAGCGCACAGCTTCTATAAGACAACGACTCTAAATAAGGCGGTATAAAGATGAAGATCCATTATTGTGATGCATTAGTCATCGGTGGTGGTCTTGCTGGACTAAGATCAGCAGTCGCAGCGAACGATAAAGGGCTGAATGTGACGGTGATCAGCATGGTCCCCGTCAAAAGGTCTCACTCTGCTGCCGCACAAGGCGGTATGCAGGCAAGTCTTGGAAACTCAAAGATGAGCCAGGGCGATAATGAGGACCTGCACTTTACAGATACCGTCAAAGGTAGTGACTGGGGATGCGATCAGGAAGTGGCCAGGATGTTTGTGAACACTGCACCTAAGGCCATCCGTGAACTCGCTTCATGGGGCGTACCATGGACAAGGATAAAAGAGGGCGCCAGAACTGCCATCATCAATGCAGAGAAGACAACGATAGTCGAAGACCCTGATGTGAACGGATTGATCCATTCACGCGATTTTGGCGGCACAAAGAAGTGGCGTACCTGTTACTCTGCTGATGCTACAGGTCACTCGATGCTATTTGGTGTCGCCAATGAAGCCCTAAAAAGAGAGATAGAGATACAAGATAGAAAAGAGGCCATCTCACTGATCCATAAAGATGACCAGTGTTATGGCGCAGTCGTACGTGACCTTATCACCGGAGAGCTTAGCGCCTATGTCGCTAAAGGGACCATGATAGCCACAGGCGGTTATGGACGGATCTACAGAACGACGACAAATGCTGTCATCTGTGAGGGAATAGGACATGCACTGGCCCTTGAGACAGGAAAAGTAGCTCTGGGTAATATGGAAGCTGTTCAGTTTCATCCCACTCCTATTGTCCCATCAGGTATCCTTTTGACAGAAGGGTGCCGCGGAGATGGCGGAGTACTCAGAGACAAAGACGGTCATCGCTTCATGCCGGACTATGAACCGGAGAAGAAGGAGCTGGCTTCAAGAGATGTGGTCGCAAGAAGGATGATGGAGCATATCAAAAAAGGCAAAGGTGTCGGTGACGGAAAAGAGTCCTATGTATGGCTTGATATCTCCATCCTTGGACGTGAACATATCGAAAGGAATCTAAGAGATGTCCAGGATATCGCCAAGACGTTCAACGGGATCGATCCGGCCGATGAAGGCAAAGCGGGTTGGATGCCGGTGCATCCGGCACAGCACTACTCTATGGGTGGTATACGGACCGACCGTACTGGTCAGACCAGACGAAAAGGACTTTTTAGTGCAGGCGAAGCTGCCTGTTGGGATCTGCACGGATTTAACAGGCTCGGCGGTAACTCTGTGAGTGAAGCGGTAGTGTCGGGGATGATAATCGGGAGCTATTTTGCGGATCACTGTAAGACGAATGATATCAATATCTCTACAAACTATGTCCAGGAAGCGATCCGTATGCAAGACCTGGAACTTGACCGCATCTTAACGCTTGAAGGCCCTGAGGACATCTTTGAGATCAAAGCCAGGATGCAGGACATCATGGATAACAAGGTAGGTGTCTTTAGAAATGGGATCGAACTAAAAGAGGCAGTGACTGAGCTTGAAGAGCTATATTTGAAGACGAATGAGATCACGATAAAAGCCAAGAACAAGATCCATAACGATGAGTTGACAGAAGCGTACAGGGTACCAAAGATGTTAAAGATAGCCCTTTGTGTGGCCAAGGGTGCAAGAGACAGGACAGAGAGCCGTGGTGCTCATTATAGAGAGGACTATGAGAAAAGAGATGATGAGAACTGGCTCTCTAGGACACTGGCCTACTGGCGATCTGAGAGTGACACCCTGCCCGAGCTGGAGTATGAACCTTTAGATATCACTACGATGGAACTTCCACCAGGCTTTAGAGGTTATGGCAAGAGAGGTAATATCCTTGAACATCCTGATTCGGCGATCAGGCAAAAAGAGGTCGATTCCATCCGTAGTAAGATGGTAAGAGAGGGTAAAGATCGCATAGAGATCCAAGAAGCGATCATGCCTTATGAACTCCAACGAGAGTACAAAGCACTCAACTATAGAGTAGGAGACAGGACATGAAAAGTAATGCAAGAGAGTTGACTATCAGTATTTTAAAATACAACCCCCATAATTCAAACTCAAGACCCACGATGATCGAATACAAGCTCAAAGAGCGCCCGGGTATGTCACTTTTTCTGGCACTCACGACGATAAGAGAGAAACTCGATCATGACCTGGCCTTTGACTTTGTCTGCCGTGCAGGGATCTGTGGCAGCTGCGGGATGCTTGTCAACGGTAAACCCCAACTGGCCTGTAAGACGCAGACTAAAGACTATAAGAACGGTAAGATCACATTGATGCCGATGCCTGCCTTTGAGATCATAAAGGACCTCTCAGTCGACACAGGCAAATGGATGAACGGTATGAGCAAGCGTGTTGGCAGCTGGATCCATACCAGTGAGAGTACTGACATCGGAAAAGTCGAAAGACGTATCGATCCGGAGGTAGCCTATGACACCTTTGAGCTTGACAGGTGCATCGAGTGTGGTATCTGTGTCGCCTCATGTGCGACAAAGATCATGCGGCCTGAGTTTGTCGGTGCTGTTGGGTTAAACAGAGTCGTCCGATTCTCTATTGACCCCTATGATGAACGTACAGACGCTGATTTTTATGAGGTGATCGGTGATGACGATGGTATCTTCGGCTGCATGAGCCTGATGGGGTGTGAGGACCACTGCCCCAAAGAGATCCCTTTACAACAAAAGATCGCGTACATGAGAAGAAAGATGGTCAATCAACGCTCTACTTAAGCTGAGTAAAAGAGGTCACGGCGATCAGATATCGACCTCCGATCGTCAATCTTTCTTATTGATCCCTACCTCGACCATCTTGCGGCGCAGATAGGCGATCTTTGACTGTAGCGGAAGCTCTTTCGGACAGACATCCTCACAGCCCAGAAGTGTCATACATCCAAAGACACCGTCCTCGTCTCCGACAAGTTCATAGTAATCAGCATCATCGCGCGTATCACGAGGGTCTAGTCGGTAACGAGCGATCTTGTTCAGACCGACAGCACCTACAAACTCCTCACGCATCTGTATCGTCCCGCAACCGGCCACACAACAGCCACACTCGATACAGCGATCTAGTTCGTAGATCTCTTCAGCCAACTCTGGCTCCATACGCTCTTCAAGACGGTCTACATCGACCTCCTCCTGGGTATGGATCCATGTCTCAAGACGCTCGTTGAGTCCACGCATCCAGTTCCCGGTAAAGACAGAGAGATCACCGATCAGTTCAAACAGTGGCAAGGGAGCCAGCATGATCTCCGGCTCCATCGTGGAGGTCAATGTACGACACGCCAGTCCAGGTCTGCCATTGATCAGCATCGAGCAGCTTCCACAGATGCCTGCCCGACAGACAAAATCAAATTTCAAAGAGGCATCGTAGTGTTCACGGATATCATTGAGTGCTATGAACAGTGTCATGCCCGGTGCTTCATCAAGTTCAAACATATCGATACGGGGACGGTCACCCGGGACATTGGGATCAAACCTTAAGATGTTGATCTTTAACTTACGTGCTATCTCATTTGACATCATCAAACCTTTCATCAAGTCGTTCGTTCAGACCCTGGTACTTCTCAGGCAGCAGTTCTATATAGGGCATCAGTGTCTTCTGAACTCCTATACGGTCCTGTCCCTCCTCCTGAGTCTGCACCCTGATCGTATCGACTTCAGCCTGTCGATCCTCACTCTTTGGATGTTTGATCGTCATATCTTTTCCGTAGCCACGGAATCCCGGAGGAAGTTCCATCTCATCGACCTCGATCTCCTCATAACTGACCGTCGGCATCGTCGCATCCTGATCCTTCCATCGCATGATCGTCCTGTTCAGCCATTCCTTATCATTACGTTCAGGAAAGTCCTCACGTGAATGGGCACCACGGCTCTCCGTCCGCAAGAGTGCTCCGTATGCGACTGTCAGTGCGATTTTAAGCATCTTCTGGGTCCGGTAGGCATTGACCAGTGCCGGATTTGCTGCCAGGGATTTGGAACGGGTGACTTCGATGTTATGGCTTCTAAAGATCAGCTCTTCAAGCTCATCGACTGCCTCTTGCAGGTCTTTTCCATTACGGAAAATACCTACC
>JAUWRZ010000088.1 GCA_030610325.1 Sulfurimonadaceae bacterium
ACTGCCTGCGCAAACTTGGTCACGTCGTAACGCATCGCAATATATTCGACGATATTGTTCTCACGGTCAAGGATAGGGATGATCGTAGCATCCACAAAGTAGGGAGTGCCATCTTTCTTACGGTTTTTGATCGTACCTTTAAACACTTTTTTAGCTTTGATCGTCGTCCATAGCTTCTCATAGAACGCCGAGCTCATATCCGGATGACGGACGATGTTCTGCGGTCTACCTATGAGCTCATCCCGCGTATATCCTGAGATCTTTAAAAAAGCTGCATTCACATAGGTGATGATCCCCTCTGTATCAGTCTTCGAGACGATGGCACTTCTATCGATGACTTTTTGGTACTCATCAAAAGACTGAAGTCGGTCCTCAAGGTCTTTATCTCCTGAGAATATAGAACGGTTGAACTGTGTGATGATAGTATAGTGGATCTGACTGGAAAGCTTTTGCAACTCGACGACAGGTTCCATCTCTCCCGGGAACAGTTCTATCAATGCCCTTACCATCACCTGACTCAATGTAGAGTAGATAAGGAAAAGGTCCTCTGCTATCACATCACGATTTCTTAGATAATCGACAAGTCTATCTATACTGTTCTCTTCACCATCACGTACCTCATCTTTTATCGAGTCGATAAAATGATCAAATATCGCTTTTGCATGATTTGTCGTAAAATAGTCCGTCTCCATATTATATTTGGCAAAGACAGGGATAAGTATCTCATGCTCTACCCAGCTCTTTACGATCTGCTCACCTTTTGGTGCGATCGCATCAATATGCCGGCTAAGATAAGGAAAGGATTTACTCATGTTGATCACTTTTAAAATGTTTGATATCGTTATTAATTAGCATATAATACTACAAGAAGTATTACAATCCGTACTTAAGCCGTATTTTCATAGAAAGAAAGCATAATCCGCCTACAAAATCTATTCAAGTAGAGATAATTAGTGAAAATAATCAGACCTGACTATATCCTGACACCGACGAGCATGCTTAAAGGGCAGGCGATAGCCTATGATGAGGACATCATAGCCATTGGCCCGTTCGAAGAGTTCAGCAAGCAGTATCCTCAAGCCGATATAGAGACACTTCCCAAACACTCCCTGATCATGCCCGGACTGATCAATCCCCATGTCCACCTGGAGTTCAGCGGCAACAAGACGACACTGGAGTATGGTCAGTTCATGCCCTGGCTCAACAGCGTCATCGAACATCGTGAGACACTGATCAACGACTGCGATAAAGGCTGTATGCAAAAAGCCGTGCAGATGATGTTAGAGACCGGCACGACTACCTTCGGTGCCATCAGCTCTCATGGGATGGACCTTGAGGTCGCCGAGCAAGCCCCGCAGAACGTCATCTTCTTCAACGAGGTCATCGGTTCGCAACCCGCGATGGCTGATGCACTCTACGGAGATTTTCTACAGCGTCTGGATGCCTCTGCATCCGTGACACGCAAGGGATTCACTCCGGCCATCGCCATCCACTCACCCTACTCTGTCCACCCCGTACTCATCAAAAGAGCCCTGAAGCTTGCCAAAGAGCGAGGCATGCTGACTTCTGCACACTTTATGGAGAGCCCGGAAGAGCGGGCATGGCTGGATGAGAACGCAGGTGAGTTCAAAGGTTTTTTCGAGACCTTTTTAAAACAGAGCACAGCCGTCACGACAGCAGAGGAGTTCCTAAAGCTTTTTGATGGCTATCCAACACTGATGACCCATGTAGTCCAGGCCAACCGTGATGAGCTGAGTACTCTGGCAAAAGGTGGTCATACGGTGATCCACTGTCCTATATCCAACCGTCTGCTGGGTAATGGTGCAATAGACCTTGACGCACTCGGATCTGAAGAGGTGAAGTGGGTCTGCGGTACCGACGGCCTTAGCTCTAACTACCGTCTCGATCTTTTTGAAGAGCTTAAGATCGCGCTGTTCATGCACTCACAGACACCACTTCTACCACTTGCGAAGCGTTTACTAAACAGTGTTACTATCGAAGCAGCAAAAGCCATGCAGCTCAACACGGGAGCTATCGAACCCACAAAAGCAGCGGACATGCTCGTCTTGCAGTTAGAAGATGAGCCCGGTGAACAGTTCACACTGCATCTGCTGCTGCACGGCTACCCGATAACAGCTATCTATATCAATGGGACAAAGGTAAAATAATGGGATTTCTAAAAAGACTCTTCTCACCTATCACGGCAACACTTGGATTTATACAGAACCATTTCAAGGCGATGTTGTTCGTACTTATCGTCTATATGATCTTTGCACCGACTGATCAACAGACCCTTACACCCAATAATCTGCAACATATCGTCCTTAAAGGTCCGATCTTTGATGTGACACAGGTCGTTGAGCAGATCGAAGAGGCCCGTCAGGACAAGCAGATAAAAGGAGTGCTCTTCGAAGTGGACTCTCCCGGCGGTGCCGTCGCCCCCTCCATCGAAGTCGCTTACGCACTTAAACGCCTTAAAGAGAGCAAACCCGTAGTCGTCTATGCCAGCGGGATGCTGGCAAGTGGAGGTTACTACGCCTCCATCTGGGCGAACGAGATAATCGCCAACCCGGGTGCCATGGTCGGCTCGATCGGTGTCATCATGCAAGGGGCCAACGTCAATGAGCTGATGGAGAAGATCGGCATCAGCTCTCAGGTCGTAAAAGCAGGAAAATACAAGCAAGTAGGTACTCCTGACAGAGCATGGACCCCGGAGGAGCGCAATGAGCTCAACAAGGTCATCCAGGATACCTACACGATGTTTGTCGAAGATGTCGCCAGTGGACGAGGCCTTGACCCCAAGAAAGACCACGCCTTCGCCAATGCCCACATCTTTACTGCCAGACAGGCAAAAGAGGTCGGTCTTATCGACAGCCTCGGTGTCCGTTTCGATGCCAAAGCACGTGTCGTCGCCTTAAGCGAGGTCCCCGAAGCACACTGGAACCAGGAAGATAAGTTCGATAAGTTCATCCGTCAGCTCGGTATGGAGAGCGCCATCATGCTACACACCTATTTTCCAACACTCTCTTTACGCTGAGCCATACTCGATGCTGTTACTTCTCGATGCTTCCGGGACGTGATCGAACCCCGTTCTCGGAGCACTGAAGTAGTAACCTTGAAAACTGTCTATTCCTATCTCTTTGCACACCTCGAACACCTTCTCGGTGTGTACAAACTCTGCTACCGTATGAATACCGAGCCTTTTGGCAAAAAGTACGATCGTCTCGACGATGATCCGACTCTCTTCGTCCCTGTCGATATCTCGGATCAATGAGCCGTCTATCTTGATCATCGCAGGTTTAAGCTGTAGCAGATAGGAGAAGTTCGAGTAACCCGTTCCAAAATCATCTATAGCTATCCTGGCCCCAAGAGCTTTGACACGGGAGATAAACCGACCCACCTCCTCTTTGTTCTCGATACTCTCACTCTCCAGTATCTCAAAAATGATCTTCTCAGCCATGTTCAATGTCTGAAGCCTCTCAAAGATGTATCTGGTGATATCAGGACTGAGCATATCCTGAACAGAGAGATTGATAGAGATCTCCCTGGCATAAAGCTCTGCGGCAAAAAAACACTTTTCAAGCATCTGTCGAGTCAAGGTCAGGTACTGTTTAGTCTTTTTAGCGATGGGGAGGAACTCATCAGGCATATGGATACTCTGATCGTCTTCGATCCGCATCAGGCACTCATACCTGACGATCCTCTCATCGGGGTCCACTATCGGTTGAAAGAAGGGGATCACTTTATCGTTTTTGATCGCCTGTTTGATACGTCGCGTACAGGCAAGGTCTTGTTGATAGATCTTCCTGTAGTCATATCTTTTATTATAAAAGGCATAGTTCTCTTTATACTCTTTAGCATGTTTTAGTGCCATGTCAGCTGTCTCAAGACTGCGATAGACCTCAGATGAGGCACCCATCGTCAAAGCGACATCTATATCGATCTCCAGTTCCGGATGATAGAAGATCAGGTCACTGTTCTCTCCAAACAGTAAAGCGACGGTATCCTCATAGTAGTGCTGATCTTGGGCCAGATAACCAAGCAGGACAAAATCATCAGAACCTACACGGAAGATATCGAACATCTCCCCAAGTGTATCCCCTAAGAACTGAGCGAACTTTCTCAAGACGAAATTTCCGACATCCGTACCATAAAGATCGTTGATGATCTTGAAATTATCTATATCGATCACGATAGTGAGGTTGTGCTCATCACGTTCAAACTGCTGATTTAGGGCAAAGCGGTTCTTCAGACCGGTCAGTTGATCGATGAACGCATGCTGATGCGCCAGTAACTTCTTCTGCTCGATGGGCAGCAACACCTTCTCTATATTGGTAAAAAGCTCATCGATGTTGACGGGCTTCTCGATATAGGCATCAATACCGATGCGTATGGATTCAAACAGGTAAGTAGCGTCACTATGTGCCGTTAGAAAGACGATCGGGATATCCGGATCTACCTTCTTTAGCGCTCTTGCCATAGCCAGACCATCCATGACCGGCATGCGGATATCGGAGATGACTACATCTATCTTCTCACGTTCAAATATCTCAAGCGCTTCGCGGCCATCAGAAGCACTAAAGACACGAAAGAAGACATCTTGAAGCAGTGCACTCATACTCTCTCGTAACATCACCTCGTCTTCGACATACAACAGCGATATGTTAGCTAGTCTTTCCAGGTCCATGTGTATCCAGATTTGCTTTTAAATAGATTGTACTGTAAACTATGATCTATTACAACAATGGCGCCTTTATTGACCCTAATATCATCAAAGTCACCAAGATAGAGGATAGTATGCTAC
Organism: Sulfurimonadaceae bacterium; assembly: GCA_030610325.1. Classification (GTDB taxonomy): domain Bacteria; phylum Campylobacterota; class Campylobacteria; order Campylobacterales; family Sulfurimonadaceae; genus BB26. The sequence continues at coordinate 4,805 of JAUWRZ010000088.1, forward strand.
AGCAGAAGATACCGCATCTCATCGAAAAAAGCCCCTTTCTCTCCACAAGAACAGACTACATCGTGACACTTTGGCTGAGCGATCCTCTTGTCAGGGAGGTCCTGCACCGGCATGATATAGAGAGTGCTCTATTTGCCATGCGCTACGCCAATAATGTACTCGATTACTTTTTTAATGTCGTCCATGCACGGCAGAAGATCGGCGACTGTCCCGTCATAGCTGACCTGCTTGACTATCTGAAACAGCATGATATCGCGGCAGATGAGCTTTTTATCATCTGTACCAACGCCAAAGAGGCGATGATGACCCTGACCTATGAACTTGGCTTTAACACGAAGGTCCTCACAGAAGAGATCAACTATGTGTTCGACCTTAACTTCAAAGGGGTCTTGCACCGTTACGCCAATACGATCTACCGTCTTGAGAGGAAGGTCGAAGCCGAGGTCAAGAAGAACAGAGAGAAAGATGCCCTGATGTTCCAGCAGGCACGACTCGCTGCCATGGGTGAGATGATCAACAATATCGCCCATCAGTGGCGTCAGCCTCTCTCTATGATCTCCATCCTCACTCAGGGGGTACTGCTCAAACACAGACTGAACAAGCTCGATAATACATTTCTCATCGAGAGTATCGACAGATCACAGCTGCTGATCGCACAGATGAGTCAGACGATCAATGATTTTCATAACTTCTTTCGGCCGCAAAAGGAGAAAGAGGAGTTTCTCGTCGATGATGCGATCAGACATGCCCTTTCGCTTATCGGTGACAGTCTTGAGCATGAGGGTATCAAGCTCGTCAGCGACCTTCAAGAGGGTCCGCCTATCCTCAACTTTGAGAACGAGTTTGCCCATGTACTGATCAATATCATCAACAATGCAGAAGATGTACTCATCGAACAGCCAGAGGGAAAAGAGCGTTATATACATGTACAAAGTAGCCCGCTCTACTGTGAGGAGATACCCTGCATCCGTATCAGTATCCAAGACAACGCGAGCGGGATCGACCCGGAGCTAATCGACAAGATCTTCGACCCCTACTTCACCACAAAGGAGCAGGGTAAAGGTACCGGGATCGGTCTATATATGAGTAAACAGATAATCGAGAGCAATATGGGAGGAAGTATGCGTGCGCAAAACTGTACGTTTTCGCACAAAGGAAAGAGTCACAGCGGTGCCGAGTTTATCATCGACCTTCCGCTGGGAGATCGATGATCGCGAAGGTCAAGTCGCTCTAACAGCTTTTGATCGTGATCACGTCCTCATTATCGACATTATCGATCAAGATCCGTCTTACACGGTCCTGCCATAAGAGACCAAACTCTTTTTTCTCCTCGTCTGTCGCCATACCCTGCATGATCTTCTGCATCAGTGCTGACTGTTTTGGGCTCCCTCCGACACTTGATGGATCATAAAAAGCATCCACACATGCACCGGTATCTACTCTGGTAAAGCGAGCACTGGAGCTGATATCACTGCCATGTTCCATCAGGGAGTGTCTGGCAAACTTGCCGCCAAGCCCTTTAAAGCCGCTTTTATCGGTCGCTCCGGTGATCTGGGTGATGACATTACCGATGACTCCGGCGACACCCTCTTCCAACGGCTCTTTAAAAGAGACCTTGACCATACCCCGTACCGGCAGACTATCCGGATAGAGTGCTTCAAGTGCTTTGCTTGTCATCAGGTATGCGCCGCCCACTGTCGGACAGCTATGCCCCGCTGCTTTGACCACATCAAGGTAGGTAAACTCGAGTTCACCGCCTTCAAATGTCCCAAGGACAGCAGAGAGAGGATCACTCATCTTAATAGTTCTTACTTCATTGAAAAATTCCGGATAGTTCATACTTGGCCTTTGATCGTTTGTGCGGATAGTAGCATAGATAGAGTAGTTGAAGATTGATATCGCTCAAGTGCCACTATCTTCACTCCAGTAGTTCTGTTGGGTAAGACACTGTGTCAGTTTCAATGCTGATGTGTTTTGAGATAGCAGCAATGGTGCCATCGCATCTTTAAAATGCTGCATCATCTCACTCTCTTTGTGTTTACGGTATCTTGACTTGCTCTTCCAGATCTCGACTAGGAAAAAAGAGACACGCTGCTCCTGCATCTGATAGAGCTCATACTTCAGACACCCCTTCTCAGCCGAGACTTGTACGACCATATCGTTCAACATACTTCTTAGTTCGACCTCTCTACCCTCGATCGCGCTAAATGTAAGCTGCTGTGCCATCACCATCGTCTACTCACCCTTCTTCATCCACACTTTAAAACGTTGTAAGGAGTCGATATACTCTGCTACATCCTCGACATCCTCACCACTTAGGGGAAAGCGTGGCATCGCATTTGCCGAATAGCCAAACTCCCTGTACATCGTCATAGGAGAGACAATATACTTGATGACATCCTCTTTTTTTCTATTATAGGAGACAAGGTTAAAGTCTTTGCCCATGCCACCTGTCATCGAGACACTATGGCAGTTCGCACAATTTTGTGCATAGACCACCTTACCGTTCTCAATATCTGCAAAGAGCGTGATCGCACTCAGAAAAGACAGGATGGCTACTATTTTTTTCATCGACTATTTTTTTCCGTAAAGGTCATTGTTAGGATGATTTGGTTTTTTCATCTCTTGCTTTTTTTCCTCTTTCTTATCGTAATGAACGATGTCTTCAGCCTGAGCCAGTGTTACTAATAGGGCAGTTGCCAATAGGATCTTTTTCATTTTTTTACCTCTTTGTATTTGATTTTGAGAATAATAACCAAAATGCAAAAGAGAAGTAATTGATCTATGTCAATAAATAGGATAAAATTTGTCCTATTTAAAAATATAGGGATTTTTGAGTGGGTCTTTACCTTGCTCCACCTCAGGAAAAATGGAGCAAATGGAGATCTCAGGAGTCTGTCGGGTCTATCTGATCTAGATGAGAAGTATCAATGTAACGCTTTACCGCACCCTTGCAGCTCTTTACCATCGATGACCACTGTCAC
>JAUWRZ010000151.1 GCA_030610325.1 Sulfurimonadaceae bacterium
AAACTATTAGGCTTCTTTGTAGGCCAGGTCTTAAAGAGCACGGGGGGCAAAGCAAACCCAAAAGTGGTGAATGGACTTGTGGCAGAGAAGTTAAAATCATAGACTAGACCCCTGTCAGAGTCCAGATGCCTGGGGAGGTCATGATCTCCCGGACTATGACTTCTATTTTAATATCGCTCGAATTATCAGATCTTTAAATATGATTACCAGATCCATGACCTACCAGTTATAATGTCGATATATTTCTCCAGGAGTCCATATGTTTAAGAAGATAGTTACCAGTCTATTAGTAGTCGCCTCACTTATCTCGACAAGTCACGCTGAAGATATCGAAGGATGGGACCTGTTTGACTGGATGGAGGAGGCACTCAAAGGTGAGTGGACACTCTCAGCGGCTGACAAGCAGATCGGGACAGAGTCCTATAAGCATAAAGCACTGACATCACTCGTCGGCAGTGACGAGACAGGTGTGGCATTTGGGCTTATCGGTAGAGATACGACGATCCATGAGGACCTGTTGCCAGATACCCATAAGCAGATGGTTACCATGTATCACTGTAAGGACATCGCCTGTACGACACTTAAAGCGACTCACTACTGTGTCAAACAGAACCAGCCAGAGTTCATCGCCGATCTTGAGAACAGCACTCCAGAGCGCTTTGTCTTTGATTGTGATATGAGTACCGAGCTTTGCCAGTCTGATGAGGACCATGTCCATAAGATCATCCATGAGTTGTCAGAAGATGGCAAGCATCTCAAAAGCTCCTACTTAAGCTGGGAGAACAAAAAGCCTAAAGAGATAAGTTCGATCTATCATTTTGATAGAAAGTAGTGTTAAAAGAGAGTCTGTTCTATGCTGATAGTCTCTGGGTCTGGAATATATTTGAACTATAACAAGAGTAGCTGATCGTATTGGATTTTGAGTGATAGTGTAACTTACTCGCTCTCAAAAGAGCGCTAAAAGTATTGGGGACTCTTTTCTAAATATCGTATTTGCTATAATCATGCCACAACAAAAAAAGGAAGAAAAATGGATTTAAGCTCTTTAATGCAAATGGGTGTAGGTATGTTACAAGACAAGGGGATCAGCGCAGATTCTGACACGATGTCGTCAGCGTTAAACCAACTTATTGGTGACGGTGACTCTATGGATATCGGCTCTTTGGTCTCTTCGTTCACAGAAGGCGGACTGGGTGATATCGTCGGTTCATGGCTTGGTGGCGGCGATAATGCTGCAGTATCACCAAATGCGTTGATGGATATGCTTGGAAGCGATAAGATCGCTGCGTTCGCATCTCAGCTCGGTATCTCTGAAGACTCAGCACTTGACAGCCTAAGTGGAGCACTTCCACAGATGGTCGACAATGCCAGCGCTGAAGGATCTATCCTTGACAGCATCGGTGGAGCAGATGGTGCGATGAAGATGATAGGCAAGATGTTCGGCTAGTCCGGTATCTATGAGAAGTCTGTCAATACTTCGTATTCTCTTACTCTTCGTAGGGTCGCTACAGACACTTGCTGCACAAAGTGTCATAAACGGGCAGACTGCGGTGATCGCCTTCTCGGCGATACCACAAGAGAGTAGAGTCACCTACGGTAAAAAGAACATCCCCCTGCTTCAGCATCCGACCATCGAAGATAAACGTTTCATCCTGCTTCCCATAGCTTATAGAAGCACGCCAGGTGAGAAGAAGTTACTCGTAACCTATGCTGATGGTGAGAAGCGTCTTGAGTTGCATGTCGAAAAAGGCGACTATCGTTCGGAGACCATCACCGTGGCTCCTTCGAAAGTAAAGCCAAACAAAGAGCAGGCCAAACGCACCTCGATGGAGTACAAAGAGGCGATGAGTATCTACCATACCCTCAATCCTGAGCGCTACTGGGACAAACCGTTCATCCATCCTATGAGCAGTAAGATCACCAGCCCTTTTGGGACAGCCAGAGTCTATAACGGCTCACTAAAGAGTTTTCACTCCGGAACAGATTTTAGAGCAGAGGTCGGGACACCGGTCCATGCTGTCAATGATGGCGTGGTCGTACTTGCAAAAGATCGCTATTATGCCGGGAACTCTGTAGTCGTAGACCATGGAGAGGGCCTTTACACCTGTTACTACCATCTTAGTGAGATGTCGGTCAAGACGGGTGATAGAGTCAGTCAAAACGATAGGCTTGGACTTAGTGGTTCGACCGGTCGTGTGACCGGACCTCATCTGCATTTTGCCATCATGCTTTATGGTGTTCAGGTGGACCCGTTGCAGTTACTTACTCAGATAAACTCACTCTTTGGTAAGCCAGAAGGGTGAGCACTTACATCTTCTGAGCAAGTTCCTGACAGAGTGACAGAAACCGCTCACCAAAACGCTCATACTTGACCTCACCTACTCCACTGATCTCCAACATCTCACTCTTGTTCTGTGGCAGTCTTGAGGCCATCTCGATGAGACTCTTGTCGTTAAAGATGACATAAGCCGGTTTGTCCTCCTTTTTGGAGATCTCACTGCGCAGCCTACGCAGGACTTCAAAGTCTTCAGGGTTCTCTATGGTCGGTCTACTCTTCGTGCCCTCTTGTCGCTCTTTGATCTCAAGCCTTGACCGGCGGATATCGACACCTTGCTTGCCGGTAAGTATGCCCTTGCCTGCTTCAGTGATGACAAGGGCGCGAAACTCACCTCTGGAGACGGCACCTGTCTCCATCAAGCGTTCAGCTATCTGTTCCCAAAGACCACGACTATCCTCTTTTCCTATGCCGTGTACGGTGAGCTCTGTGTGTCCGTTCTCTTTGATCTTCTGGTGCTCAGAACCCCGCAGGACATCGATGATATAAGCCTGTCCAAATCGCTGCCCGGTCCGATACATAGCAGAGAGAAACATCTGGGACTTGGTAGTGACGTCGACCTTGTCATGATGGGGGTGCAGACAGTTGTCACAATGGTCCCCGCAAGTCTCGATCTCATCACCAAAATACTCTGCTATGTTCTTATGTCGGCAATCCTCGCCTCCGGAGAACAAGATCATACGTTCAAGCTGATTGTGAGAGTGGACTTTATAGGGTGAATCAGGTAGCTGTTCAATAAGCTCACGCCGCTGGATAAGGTCACCTACGCTATAGAGAAGAAGTGTCTGTGCATCCAGCCCGTCTCTACCGGCACGACCGATCTCCTGGTAGAAGTTCTCGATAGTCTTTGGTAGTGTCATATGGATGACAAAACGAATATTACTCTTATCTATGCCCATGCCAAAAGCGACAGTAGCCACTACGAGTTGTATCTCATCATGTACGAACTGATGATAGGTCTCCTGGCGTTCATCAGCAGGCAGTCCGGCATGATAGGCTCTGGCCTTGATACCTTTGGACTGTAAAAAGGCACTGAGTGATTCGGTCTGTTTACGGGTAAAGGTGTAGACGATGCCACTCTCCTGCTCATAACCTTTTAAGAAGGAGAGGAGCTGTCTTCGACCATCTTTCTGTCTGGGTTCGACATTGATCTGAAGGTTTTTTCTAAAGACAGCACCACGTATCTCTTTTGGCTGATCGAGTCTCAGTGCCTGGGTGATGTCATGCTGTACTTTTTCTGTGGCGGTCGCGGTAAACGCAGCGATGCTGACTTCCGGGAACGCACTCTTTAAAAAGCCGAGTTTACGGTAGTCATCACGAAACTCATGCCCCCATTCACTCACACAGTGGGCTTCATCGATGACAAAGAAGTTGACCTTGATCTGATGAAGCAGCTGTAGGAAATAATCAGATGCCAAACGCTCCGGAGCGATATAGAGCAGTTTGACACTTCCCGAGAAGAGTTGCTGTTCGATATCTCTGATCTCTTCTCTATCTTGCATGGAGGAGATCATCTGGGCATTGATATCATTGGCCTGCAGAGCACGTACCTGATCATACATCAGTGCCAGAAGTGGCGAGATCACGATAGTGGTACCATCCATCATCAGTGAGGGGAGCTGGAAACAGAGTGATTTACCGCCACCTGTCGGCAAGATCATCAATAGATCCTCACCCTGCGAAATAGCGTCCACCGCCTCTTCCTGAAGCGGCCTGAAGACATCATGCCCAAAATACTGTTTTAAAAGTTCATACTTCTGATGCAATCGACTGCTCCATGTGCGGGTATTGAACCCGTATAATATCTATTTAGGCTATCTATTGAGCATGATAGTACTTTAAAAAGCGAGAAAGATCACAAATTCAGGTCAAAATGACATAAGGATACATCTCAACAACTTTCAACATCTCTTAACACTTGCTTAACTCTTTTGTTCTACTATTCATCAATACAAGGAGAAAGTATGAGAAAGCTAAGAAGAACGATAGTATCACTATTAGTGACATTGCTGGCAGGGACATTCATCTTTGTCCAAAGTGTCAGTGCTGAAGACGAACTGTCCATAAGGGCTTTTTATGGTGACAGAGCACTTGACCGTGTCGTTGTCATAGATGTCGGTACGATGGGCGAGATCGCTTCGATCTCTACTTATGGAGCTGACCCTTACCCTGTCGACCAGGCGGGGACACTGGAGAAAGTCTATGCTATCACGCGAGGAAGTGACTCCATCGATGTCATCGATGCAGACTCTTTTGAGCATCTGGGCATCATCGAGTTGGAGCACTACCCAAGGTCTTCAGAAGCATACAATCCTGTACTTGGGCTGCAACTGGTGACCGGTGCAGATAAACCTATGGCAACACTTATCGAAGTAGAGACGGATGAAGTAGTCGCTTCTGTAGGTGATAATACTCTGGTCTCTCCTATTGACTATGGTGGCTCGAATGCGACAGGTCACCCCTTCTGGTTCACTGATAATAAGTTTGCACTGATCGACAGAGCAAACAGGAACATCCAGATGTACCATGTGACGAGGCGAAAAGGTAAAAATGATGGTTGGAAAGTGATGTTGATCGATAGCATCTCAACTCCTACAGCCGTACATCATTTTGTAAAAAGAGATACGTCTGAACTCAATGGCAAGCAGCGACATACCTACTACGCACTCTCTGAAGGCGCTCCTGATGAAGGGATCTCCCCTTCGATATTAAAGTATCTTTTCAAAGATGGTAGATTACACCTTATGGGAGAGGCTGCACTTGCCACAGAGGATATAGAAGACATGGGAAGTCATCACGCAGATGTCCATCCCAATGGGGCCATCATGTATGTAGGTTCGACTGAGGGCAATATCTATGTAGTCCATATGGAGAAGATGAAAGTCATGAAGACCATCAAGGCAGGTCTGGGTGCAGGGCATACGACCTTTATCCCCGAACGTGATATCGCAGTCGTCACAAACCATAAAGATACCTTTGTCTCGATCATCGATACTCTCACGCATCAGAACATCAAAGATGTCAAAGTGAGTGAAAGCTCAGACAGTGGTGAGATCTTGCAGTCACATTCGAGTTTTGTCAGTCCGGATATGGACTTCTTCTACGCATTTGCAACGGCTACGGGTATCTTTTATGAGTTGAACCTGGAGACCCTGGAAGTAGAACGGACGCTCGATACCGGTGGGACCCCTTTACAGGGTGTGTTTATGTGTCAGGGTGCCGAGTGTGAGAACAAGATGTGATCAAAGCAGCTAGAGCTGTCACGACTATCGTTTTCTACGATACCTCCCGTTAAGAGATCATGCTGGGAGCATGATCTTAGGGAGTAAGGTCATATCAATGGATACAGCAGGCCCTCACCCTGTGCCATGTAATATTTGTTCGTTTAAGTCAACGGTATTGCAGGGTGAGTAGATAGAAGTGGGTAGAGGTCATAAAAAAGATCACAAATTCATGTTATATACACGATTGTTTGTACTTTTCCTAAAAAACAGATATAATGTCGTCGATGAGAAAGATGAGGTTCGAGTTCATCTTTTAGTGTGTGACGAGTATACTCTGCCAGACTGAAA
>JAUWRZ010000431.1 GCA_030610325.1 Sulfurimonadaceae bacterium
CCACTGGGATTACTCCTGGACATCGCCACATGACCAAAGACATCGATACCTGAATCATAAAGGTCCGTGAACTCTGCCATTATGGTCACCAGATCGACATCGCCCAGGTTGGCGTTTGTAGCAGGATCGGAATCGGCTGTATTGGCCACCAGGTTAGCTCCTCTTACCGCTCCGATCTGCAGCAGCGATCCATCGATGCCGAGGCCGCTGTCAAAGAAGATCCCATAGAGATCGGTATCATCGACCGCATCTGCGTCTCCGACATAGTTGAGCCCTGTATTTGCCTGAAAGCCTTTACCGTAAGCTAGACGTACGATCATATCATCGATACCACTCACTTTTTGGAGATCGAAGGTAGCGAAGACCCCATCAGTCGCACCATCGAATGCGATGGCGGAGTAGGTCGCCTTACGGGAAGTGTCCTCTTTGAACTGGTAAGATGGTCCATCTGTACTTGGTTGTCGACCGATGGTCAGAGTCGTCGGTACGATACCATTATAGACCTTCCAGTCCACATAGGCACGCTCGACGTAGATGCTACTGTCTCCAGGACGACGACCCTGTGCGAAGTCAAGTCCGGAGAGAGGGTAATCACCCAGGTCTGCCCAGTTCTTGTACATACTGAGGCGCCCACTGAACTTCATATGTCTTGTGATCTGTGATGACATGTTCAGTCTAAACCGGTTTGACCAGACGTTTGAACGGTCGTACTCTTTGCCTGAGGCTGTCTCTGTGCTAAAGTTGTCAAGTCGTGTCCGAAGTTCTATGCCGAAGTCGACCTTGTCGACCAGTTTCGCATTCTCGATCTCATCGATACGGTCTTCGAGTTCGTAATTAAACGACTCCTGCTCATCTTTATCGGATACTTTCTCTACTTTTTGCTGATCAAGCTTCTTCTCAAGTTCGAGAATACGGTCCTCAAGTCTGTTGATGTCTTGTGTGGCATCTGCAAGCAGTGGTGTGGATAGTCCTACGGCCGCTATAAGGCTTAGTGCTATGTGTCTGTTCATCGATTTCTCCTTATAGCCCGGCTGCAGTCGGACGGTCTGAATCTGCGGCATGGTCGAGGAGATACTCTTTTAGCATCTCCTTCTCTTCATCTGAAAGCTTGTCGATCCCAAGTCTGACCATGTAGCGCTGTTTGGTAAAGACACGTTCCCACTGTTTTATGGCTTTTGAGCCCGGGTCGATCCCAAGTTTGACCGCCAGCTCTTCTCCGGCGGCACCGTAGGCGAAAGATATAAATAGCAGTGATGCGAGCATCATCCAAACCGCTTTCATCCAGGCTCCTGTCAGTGATCTATTTTGATTTTCACGAAATGATAACCCAGAGGAGCTTAAATGTCATAAGATCGCCCACTTAAAAGTGATAATTGGTTTGATAATTGCTTGTAGGCCGATATGAGACTGAAAATAATAGAACATAACACGTTAGAAACATTAAGAGATGAAGCAAGTAAAAGTAGAGATCGGCGATATCAGGCTCGTCTGGAGGTCATCATCTTAGCTATGCGGGGTGTACCATCAAAGCTTATCCAAAAAGAGGTGCCTATCTCTCCAAAGACTTACTACTTTTGGGTGCACAGTTATAATGATGGTGGCATGCAGGCACTCAAAGAGATAAAGACGACCGGAAGAAGTGAGGGCAACCCAAAATATGATGCGGTGATATTTTTGGAACTCTTTGAGAGACTTGATGTCATGAGAGAACAGTGGTCTGTTGTGAAGATGCAGAAGTTTGTCAAGAAGTTACATGCTGTGGATGTGCCTTATGAGACGATGCGTATGCGGGTCAAAAGAGCTGGATATGCTTATCGGTCTAAGCGTGTGTCCTCAATATAAAAGTGGGAAAATGTCGTGTGAGAGTGTAGTGGAGGTGTGAAAAGTCACCGCTTTTAAGCGGATGACTTACTATTTACTGTTTTGCCAGGCTAACTTGTCTTTTAGCTGCTTATCCTCATAGTGTGACCGTAATGTCTCCATACGTTGTTCTTGTGTCTTAATACCTAGTACGGGGGCTATCCATTTTTTATAAAAGCGTTTGATAGATCTCATATATACTCCTTATGACCGAAAGTATAACACACAATACTTAACTAGAAATAACAATAATATACAAATAACACTCTTCTATGGCAGATCGCTGATACTACTGCCTTCGATCATCATCTTTGAGAGTATAGCCTCCATCTCATCAACGGGCACTGCCTTAGAATAGATATAGCCCTGGATCTCCTTACAACCGTTCTCTACTAAGAAATCTCTTTGTTCTTTTGTCTCGACTCCCTCTGCGATGACTTTGAGCCTCAGGCTCTGTGCCAAGGCTATGATCGTTTTGGTGATGGCATTTTGAATGTTTGAGCTCTGTACTATTGTGAGAGCGATCTGATGTATAATGTGATCAATAGAGCTTATGATCAAGGAGTAGACGATGGCAGTAGCTATTATTTATGATGATATCTTTTTAGAACATGATACCGGTACCTATCACCCGGAGAATGACGATCGTCTGCGCTCCATCATCAAATATCTTGAGCCTCTCAGGGATGAGCTCACATGGCTCAC
>JAUWRZ010000393.1 GCA_030610325.1 Sulfurimonadaceae bacterium
AGTTAAGATTTTATTTATATTAGTTGGAATATAATAAATAACGTTAAGTGTTGCTTTTTAACATGGTTATTTGAGATCTGGTGCCCTAAAGGTAGTCCAGATCTTTTAGAAGGAGATCGAACTCATGACAGGTTCTAAAAGTCGTATTTATTGGATAGATTCCTATAAAGGCTTTACGATGTTACTTATCATGGTAGGACACCTTCAAATGATGTTTCCGATCTATGCTTCATACTGGAGAGATGCTTTTGCAAGTATGAGCGTACCTGCGTTCTTTTTTATTTCCGGTTATCTTTTTAAAAATAAACATACTAGCCTATCTGTATTTATAGGACATCGAGTCAGACAACTCCTTATTCCCTATTTTATCTTTTATATAGCGATCTTTCTATTTTGGCAGTTTCTGTATGATGCGACCAATCGAGATCTGCTCAGTGTGACAGACCAGTTTGTCACGATGTTGATGGGTGTCGCCAATGGCGATATGCTGACGGCAACCCCTTTATGGTTTATCACAGCACTTTTTGTCGTCGAGATATATTTCTTCTTTATGATCACCTATATCAAAAGAGAGTCATGGCTTATATTGGTTCTGGTCCTGTCCGGTCTGCTTGGTTTTATGACCAGCCAGTATTTACCGTTTAGAGTACCGTGGAATGCAGAAGTCGCTCTTACTGCAGTGGTATATTATGGTGCCGGGCATCTTATCCACAAACATGACCTGACCGATCTTTTTGTGACTAGAAAGAGTTATACAAGTGTCATCCTGATAATCACGTTGATCTCGATCAGTATCTTTTTAAGTCTGGATAACTATACACTTTTGGCGAAAAACATCCTAAACAACGGCTTGCTTATGTACATAAGTGCATTTAGTGGTATCTTCGCGCTGATAATGATTACGAAGATATCAGCAGTAGAGAAAAGCGACTTTTTACACTATGTAGCGCGAAACAGTTATCTTATCTTGGCCTTTCATCTGACACTTATGATCGTCTTGAAGATCGTTGTCCTTGATGTGATGCAGGTGACAATGCCTACTGAGGCTGTGGGTAAGACCATATGGGGTATCATATACTTTTCGATCATCATATTGTTGATGGTCCCGATCATAGAGATCTTTAACAGAGTATTTCCATATGCCCTATCGTCCAGACCGGACAAAAAGAGAGAAAAAAAGAGTATGAGACCGTTTATCAGATCACATGATGTCGTAGCACATTGAGTGTTTAGGACTCTCTGAGAGGATGCGCTCTCATCACTCCAATATCTTCTTGATCAGTGTTATCCCCGTTTTGTCGTTATAGACAGACTCCCACTAAATAGTTTACAAAAGGCACTACATGCACTCCCTCAGTATCTTTGGTACCAGCTCTGATGCCGGAAAATCGACTATTGCTTTCTCTTTGACTTATCTGCTTCATCACAGAGGCTTCAAGGTCGCCCCTTTCAAGGCACAGAACGTATCGAACAATTCACGTGTCTGTGATCTCGGCGGTGAGATGGCGCAGGCACAGTACTTTGCTGCTGAGTCTATTGACCTTCCTACCGAGAGTGATCTCAACCCGGTATTGCTAAAGTCCGGACGTGGCAGCAGTGCTTCGCTTATCATCAATGGTGAAGCAGTCGGTGAGCAGGATGTTCGGGCTTATTATCGTGATATAGAGAGACTTAAGCCCATCGTCACGGATGCGTTTAAACGCTTACAAGAGCGTTTTGAACTGGTAGTAGCAGAAGGGGCGGGCAGTCCTGTTGAGCTGAACCTCATGCAAAAAGACCTCTCCAACATCACTATTGCCGAGACCTTTGACACCAAGATCATTCTCGTAGCAGATATTGAGCGTGGTGGTGTGTTTGCTTCGGTCTGGGGTGTCTACAATCTTCTACCGGAGCAGCTGAGAGAGAATGTCATCGGGGTCCTTATCAACAAATTTAGTGGTGATATCACACTCTTTGATGAGGGACGACGTATCATCGAGGAGGAGTTTGGTATTCCGGTCTTTGGTGTCGTACCGTACAAGCCTTTTAACCTTGGTTTCGAGGATATGCAGTCGCTGGAGAACTATGTACAGAGCTCATATAGTGATGCTATCCGTGTAGGAGTCATACGACTGCCACACCTCAGTATTTTCACTGACTTTGAACCGCTCATCGCGGATGATGAGGTGCAGTTGAACTTTATCCACTCTGCGAGTGTCATGCCCGAGTATGACCTTGTCATCCTGCCGGGAACAAAACGTACAGTGGAAGATCTTAAGTGGCTGCGTGCGCATGGTTTCGATGATGCACTAACGTCTTTTAAAGGCCCGGTCGTTGCCATCTGCGGCGGTTATGAGATGATGTTTGAACGGATCCTTGACCCTGAGGGCATCGAAGAGAAGGCGGGCAGTATCACTTCCGGATTTGGGCTCTTGGAGGGTGATATAGTCTTTGAGAAGGAGAAGACCGTGGCGAAGGGGAGTTACGAGCTCTTTGGTCTGAAGCTTGAGGGTTACGAGATCCATCATGGACAAAGTGCGCATTTCGGCATAGCTAAAGAAAAGTTTTACGGTACCTTCTTACATGCTCTATTTGATAATGACACTTTTCGGGACAAGCTCTTTAAAGAGGTCTCTCCGGAATATGAAGGGTATGATTTTCAAGCCTATAAGGATGAGAAGATCAGAGAGTTTGCCCAGCATGTCGAGCAAGCTGTGGATATGGATCGATTGATCAAGCTGTTAGATGAGTAGTGCCTTAGTAGCATTAGTAGCGGTCATCCTCGATCGGCTTTTTGGGGAGTTTCAAGGCATCCGTCATCCGGTCATAGTGATGGGTGA
>JAUWRZ010000082.1 GCA_030610325.1 Sulfurimonadaceae bacterium
ACGACAAAATATGGCATCATCAAGACTGACCACATCCTCTTCATCGCTGCAGGAGCTTTCCATGTAAGCAAACCAAGTGACCTTATCCCTGAACTTCAGGGCCGATTCCCACTTAGAGTCGAACTGGAGTCCCTGGATGAAGAGGCACTCTATAAGATCATGACACAGACGAAGAACTCACTGCTGCGTCAATACGAAGCACTACTGAGCGTAGAGGAAGTCACACTGAGTTTTGATGATGATGCTATCCATGCCATAGCCAAACTGGCACAACTGGCCAATGAGAAGACAGAAGATATCGGTGCAAGACGCCTGCATACTGTACTTGAGAAGATCCTCGAAGATATCAGTTTCAGTGCAGATGAGTCTGCCGGAGAGTCTATTTCCGTAACGGTCGACCTTGTCCATGATAAGCTCGATACCGTTATAGAAGATGAAGACCTCTCCCGTTATATTCTCTAAAGATGAAGGACTAAGATGACAAAAGCTGGATTTGCGGCACTGATAGGCCGGCCAAATGCCGGAAAAAGTACACTTATGAACTGGATCTTGGGCGAGAAAGTCGCCTTGGTCAGTCAAAAAGCCAACGCGACGCGCAGACGAAGCAACGCTATTGTCATGCATAAAGATGACCAAATAATCTTTATAGACACACCCGGCCTTCATGAGAAAGAGAAACTCATCAACCAGTTTATGCTCGAAGAGGCACTTAAAGCTATCGGTGACTGTGACATTGTCGTCTACCTCGCTCCGGTCACTGATACGATCGAGCACTATGAGAAGTTCCTCCGACTCTACCAGAGCGATCGTAAACATATCATCGTACTCAGTAAGATAGACCAGGTATCTCAAGAGAAGCTCCTTAAGCGCATCAGTCAATACAACCGATTTGCAGAACGTTTTGAAGCACTGATCCCACTTTCAGTCACAAAAAATGTCGGTAAAGAGGACCTGCTTGACAATATAGTCAAGTATCTTGATGAGTCTCCTTATCTCTATGACCCAGATGAACTTACTACCGAGATGCTGCGCGACCTTTACAAAGAGTTCATACGTGAAGCGATCTTCGATAATATCAGTGATGAAGTACCGTATGAATCTGATGTCCTTATAGATAAGATCGACGAGGATGGACCTGTCGAACATATCAGAGCGACGATCGTCATCGAAAAAGAGAGTCAAAAAGGGATCATCATCGGAAAAGGTGGCAGTGCCATCAAACGGATCGGCCGAGACTCCAGATTGAAGATCGAGCAGCTCATCGATAAAAAAGTCTATCTTGATCTTTTTGTATCCGTCAAAAAAGGGTGGACAAATGATAAAGAGTTTTTAGCAGACCTCGGGTACAAGCAGTGAGTAGAGGTAGATGACCTCACTCTCTTATACTAACTGACAAATATAAAATACCTCATCCAACTTCTTTACCCATATACATCTACCAATAACACACCAGATCGACCTTCTATGGACTTATATCACATAAATAAACTTAATATAATTAATTACGTTAATAAACCATATATAAACAACATTTAATATAACAAATAATACCTATTTGTATTTATTAGGGTGCTTTTTTAAGTTTTATTCCGATAGTATTAATGAAGATATCATCACTGATCACAGAGCCTGTAAGAGGTTTCTGGATGTGATAAGATAACTGGTTCTTTGGTTCGGCAACAAGATATGACAACAGTGATCTCTGTAACTATTCTGAATTAGATATAACAGTTTTGCTTCAGAAATAATCACTACTGCCGATGTTTAAGTCATAACTAGGACTGGATAGACATAGATCTGTTTTCCAGTATCTGACAAAAGATAAAAGGTAGATACAGTGCATAAAGACCACCTCATTTACCATAACATTCTCGGAAGAGGCACAAGACTTGCTAGTGAATACCCAGTAGTTCACTTTAGTAAAACGATCTCTGAACATTTAAATAGGACTAAGGACAATGGATAAGACAAAAAAACAGACATTTTCCAGTGTCATCTCGATCGATCCTTATAAAGGGACATATTATAAGGGGACGTCAAATCGCCTGACATCTGAAGAAGCACCTGCATTTTCCAAAGACCAGTATGCAATAGCTTTTTTAAGCACCAAGCATTTCATCACAGCAATAGTCGATATAAGTAAGAACCTCCCTGATGAAGACATCTATGATGCTCTGGAAAACAAAATATATGAAGAGCTTGCACTTGATATGGCTATAGAGTATCATATCAAGTATGTCGAAGCACCGATAAGTGATGAGAACAGCCGATATTTCCATGTATTTGTCGTCGATCCGATCACACTTGAAGAAGAGTATGCTGATGTAGCACAAGCGATCAAATACATCGATCAGATCATACCCGAACCTCTGCTTCTAAGATCCCTATATCAAAAAGAGATCATTGATGATAATGGCGTACATGCTTTCATCTATTTCCAAGAAGATGATGCCTTCTTCACACTCTATAATGATCAACAGTTCATCTATACAAAATCACTTAAGTTCTCATTCTTACATATGCATGAACGCTTTTGTGAACTTCTTGGTGAACAGCTCGACTATACTATGTTCCTTCAACTTCTCTCCGAAGAGGGTTTAAGTGCGACCAACACTGAGTATCAAAAACATCTGATAAAACTCTTTGGTGAGATATTCCTGCACATCAATGATGTCTTGACCTATGCCAAACGAGCCTTTGAGCTCGAAGAGATCGACCAGGTCTACATAGGTTCTCAAGTCAGTGCCATCTCGGGTCTTGATGAGTATTCACAGACCTATCTCGGTCTCACCTCGATCTCTTTTGATTTCGATTATGGTTATGACAGTGAAGAGTGGTATATCGATCAGGTCCACTACCTGATGCATCTCTACACCCAGATGGAACCTGAAGAGCGTTACGATGCAGACTTCACCATCTACCACCGACCTCCACCTTTCCTCAAACGAAAAAGTGGTCAGGTCATCGCTATCTCCATAGCTTCGATCATCATAGCCATGGCTTATCCTGTGACATTTTGGACGATGACCTATGCTGAAGAGATCCATAAACAGCTACTGACGGAAGAGTACAATGAGGTCCATAACATCAAAGTCACAAGAGAAGCTACTATCAAACTAAAGCAGGCAAATAAAGATAGGGTATCCAAACTCCTTGATAATGAGAGAGCTGAATATGATTCAAAGAAAGCCACACTAGAGAAGATCCATGATGTCAAAGTCAACTACCCTATGAAGGCTAAGATATTAAAAGACTTTGCTACTGACCTAAACCGTTACAAAGTCAGACTAGTCGAGGCCCGTTATAGTGAAGAGGACGATAAGAAGACGTTCATATTTGCATTAAGTGCCAAACAGGACAAACAGATCACAGCGCTACTCGAGTACCTGACTAAGACAAAGACCAAGCAGTTCCAATTCTTACTTGAAGAGATCACTTATGATGATGAGAAGTTCCGTTATCGAGGTGAGTTGAAGGCGGTGTTACGATGAAATTAGATATTAATATAGAAGACTATCTCTACCAGATCGATAATGCCTTTACCCAGAAGGATGATAAAGAGGTCTATATGATCTATTTTCTCATCGCTGGCGGCCTGATCTTCCTCTCCTACTATTTTCTATGGGATAGTTCTAAAGCCTCTTATGACCAGGCACTGAGGGCCAGTCAAAACCTGGAAAAGAAAATAGTCGCTGATAACCGTTATCTAAACACACATCCTGAAGCGATGATCACACAGATAGAGGATAATACAAAAGCACTCGAGATACAGTTCATACAGTATCAAGACAGTAATGCCTATATAAAATACCAGATAGAGCAGATATCCTCACTCTATTATGATGAGCAGGCATGGGGTGAGTACCTCGATCTGGTCGCGACCAATGCCAAAAAATACAACATAAAGATCGAACACTTTAGTAACAGCTTTGCAAAAGATAAAGATGAGTTCGGACATGTACTCGATATCAATGTAATATCATACGGGAAGTTTCATGATCTGCTTAAGTATATAAACTCACTTGAGCAGAGTTTTCTTGTCGTCGATATCCATGATCTGGCATTGACGACTCAAGAGAGACTATATGCCGACCTTAAAATCTCTGTATGGGGGATCACTTACTGATGAAAACTTTATTACTACTTATATTTATAAGCGTCTCACTCTCAGCTGATGCAAATACAGACTGGGTAGATGGGCAAGTCGCTGCCATAAAACCTCCAAGGCAAGGGGTAAGTCTAAAAGACATCGACCGTGTCAAAAATCCTTTCCTGATCACCTATAAGGGTTCAGCAGAGAAGAAAGCCCCAGCAGCAGGAAAGAAGAGGAGCACCAGATCGACTGCCAAAAAAAGCACACGCTCATTAAGAGTACAAGCTATCATGAACGGTAGTGCTTTGATCGATGGTAAGTGGTATAAAGCAGATGAGAAAGTAAGAGGCTATCAGATAGACAAAGTCTCCGATGCATCTGTGCTACTCAAGCGTGGAAAAGAGAGAAAAGAGCTTCTTCTCTCATCCAGTGATCCAAAAATAAAAATCCAGATCAAATAGGAAGATGTTATGAAGTCATCATATACAATATTACAGAAGATCATCGTCTCAGCAGCAACCGCGACCTTGCTGATGACTTCGTCACTTAGTGCAGACTGTACCTATCAACTGTTTAACATATCATCGGATAAAGGTACAAAGATCGGGGAGTTTGTCGACCAATTAAGCGAGGAGTGTGCGTTCAGTGTGATAGTCGCAGGCCCTCAAGCCGAAAAGATGCTGCAAAAATCACTGAACAAGACAAAACTGAAGAACATGACGATCGATGAAGTCCTGAACATCATCTTGATAGAGAACAACCTCTCTTATACACTCGAAGACAACCTTTTGAAAGTCTCCTATATCAGGACCAAGACATTCAATATCGACTATATACTCTCGACCAGGACAGGTAAAAGCAATACCGATATCATCCTTAGCTCAAAATCCGGGACAGAGGGGACTGGAACGACCGGTGGCGCGGCCAGCTCTCAGCAAAGCAGCGGAGAGTCTGAGACGGGTATTGCCATCGAGACGACTGATGAAGTACGATTTTGGGATGATCTTGATCTTGAACTGCAACGAGTCCTTAACCGTCCTGAAGATATCTATCAGGCTGAAGCACCTATCATCAACAAGAACGCGGGGATGGTCACTGTCTCAGCGACTGTCAAACAACTTAAACGTCTTGATATCTATCTTCGTGAATTACAGAAGAAGGTACAGTACCAGGTGCTCATCGACGTTAATCTCCTGGGTGTCACACTCACTGACGGCTCCCAGACCGGTGTTGACTGGGCACAACTCTATGCCCTGCAGAACTTCAACCTCACTGCTGATCTGATGAGTTTTGAAAATGTAGAGACCTTTACTGATGGCTCCATCATGGATGTCGCAGTCCCTGGACCTGACTCATCAGCAAGCCTTATCCGTATGTCTGGTGGTGGTTCTCTCAATGAAGTCATCAAGTTTCTCAGCACACAAGGTGATGTCAAGGCAATCTCAAACCCTAAAGTACTCACACTCAACAACCAGCCGGCACTGATAACAGTCGGAACCGAGTTTTTTTACAGGGTAGAACAGGCGACCAACCAGCAAGGTGCAGGCGGCGGTGTAGTCGCAACGGTACAAAATACGGTGATAAACTCCGTTTTTGCCGGTGTCTTACTCGATATTACCCCTGAGATCTCTCATGACGGTACAATAACACTAAAGATAAACCCATCTGTCACACAGACTCGAGAGACCCTCAGCGCCGATAACTCTGAGCGGACTATGCCGCCTGACCTTGACCGTCGCCAGCTGGCTGCCGTAGTCACTGTCAAAGATGGTGAACGTGTCATCCTCGGAGGCCTTATCAATACCAGGAAGTTCAAAAAGACCAGTCAGGTCCCACTGCTTGGCAGTATTCCAGTCCTGGGCTATCTTTTCAAATATGAAGAGGAACAAAACGAAGTCGAAGAGCTGGTCATGGTCATCGAACCACACATCATCCATAAAGAGGGAAGTAAAGTCACCCTCTCCGACTTGGGTTATACCGGTATCAATGAGACCAATCTGAAAGATCATGCCTTTAGTATGAAAGCCGTACGTAAACAACTTGAGACACTCGATGAAGAGCTCCCTTCTGACGAAGAGAAATAACCGATAATAGCAGGAAAACAGGCAATGAGTAATTCCATCTTTGAAGACCAAAAAGAGGTCTTTCTAGATATAGTCGATGCTAAAGACTATGTTCAGCTGGACCGTGTCACTACCATCTATCACTCACTGAAAGACTCAGTACAAAAGCCCCTAAAGATGATCTTGGTATACGGCAGGCCCGGTACCGGGAAGAGCATGATGCTAAGTAAACTGGCTAAAGACCTTTCAGACACACAAAAAGTACTTATCTATCACACTCCTATACTTGATGAGAGTGAGTTTCTCAAGACCCTCGCAAAAGACCTCTACAACACTAAAGTAAGTGATGAGCTGAATTTCACACGTTTTATGGAGATAGCCAAGGAGTACACCTTTGACTCCGTCCCTATTGTCATGCTCGATGAAGCACAACTCTACTCTTCTGCCCTTATGGAGAAGATCAGACTTCTTTCAGACACTCGTGACATCAAGTTTGTCATAACCTTACATAAGACAGAGAAAGAGGACCTCATCGCCAAGGAGCATTTTCAAACACGTATCTGGGAGAGTGTCGAACTGCTCAATGCTACATCATCAGAACTCAAGATCTATATTCAAAAGAAATTGATGATGTCTAACGCTTTTGATATCGCTAATATGTTCGATGACAAGAACTCCAAATATATCCATAACCTTACCCATGGGAACTATAGAGATACCAACAAACTGCTTTACGCTCTCTTTGATATCTACACCTGGTATGAGAACAATCAGCCAACGAAGATCAACTACACCTCAATATCGAAAAAGATAATAGAGATGGCCGGACTACAGACAGGACTGATCCATGCTTAATATCCATGAACTTGAACGGACCTGGCTACGATACAAGATCAAACGGTATATTCCTCGTATTGCAGTAGCCTTATCCATTGTCATCATCAGTGGTATCGCCTACTGGGCATATGACACTCCAAAAGATATAAGCACTACTGAACCTCATGATATAAGCGAAATAGCCAACACTATCCCACCTATCGTTGAGACAGAAAAAGAGATCGCTATAGTACCCGTCCCTACCAAACCACCTGTTGTAAAGACGATCAAGCCAGCAGCTCATGATACTATCGTACAGGCTACACCTAAACAAAAAGATGTTGAGATACCTGCTAAAGCAAAAGATGAAAAGAGTGTCACCATGTTAAGACCGTCAATGGGCTTTATGTATGCTATGGAAGATGAAGCCAGGGAGAGTAGCTCCGAGAGAGCCCTCAAGACACCTGTACGACCTACTGTAACGACTCAGGCAGTCAAGAAGACAGTTGTAGCCAAACCAGTAAAAGAGACTCCTCCACATATCGAAGAAGTACCGGAAAAAAGCACTATCGTCTCAAAACCAAAGAAGTCCTCTATCTCGATCATAGCAAAACAGGATGAAGAGGATATCAAAGATGTCATAAGACGTTTCAAAAAAAACAAGAACCCGGCATTAAGCCTTTTTATAGCCAGGCAGTACTATAAGACCGAACGTTATCAAAAAGCCTATAACTATGCATTGATCACCAATAACATCAATAGTGATATCGAAGACAGTTGGCTTATCTTCGCAAGATCACTGGTCAAGCTTGATCAAAAAAAGATGGCTAAAAAAGCACTCTCATCCTACATAGATACTTCAGACTCTGCCAGGGCAAAGA